>CAZCMD010000022.1:9923-14969 GCA_964499695.1 uncultured Desulfatiglans sp. | reverse complement strand
ATGGATGGAGAAATACAGATAATCCCTGATAACAACAGCGCCCTTAATGTGGATGAAGGTATCAACAGTAAACTCTGGAAGGCCATAGATATAAACGGTAATATTGTTGAACCACGTAGTCCTGATACATACAAGTATGATGGCGTTAACCCCGGTGTTGATACAGAAAAGGTTGTAATGGTAAAGGGAGGGACAAGGCTCAGCACCAGGATAGAGAATATCCAGTATACAGGCAAGATGACCCCGGAAAGCGACTTTGGCTATACCTTTAACATGTTCTATGACACACTTGCCTCTGTTACACCCCATATCCTGCTTAAAGAGCTGGGGCTATTCCCTGTTGATAACCCTGCCAGTAACGGGATATTTTTTATTAAAAATTACGGTGAACGTGTGCTCGCCAGAGGCGGGTCATGGTGGGATAATTCTCCTGGCTGGCTCTGGGACTTCTATGTGCGTGAGACACGTGATTTTATATTCCCTGATATAGGTTTCAGGGCTGCATATGTAGAAATATAAAAATATATGAGGAACCGCTAATGAACGCTAATGGACACGAATAAAAAATTAGTGTTTATTAGCGTACATTCGTGGTTACCAAAATTATTTTCCTGTATTTTAGGAGAACAAAAATGGAAGGATTGACTATACTAAAACCCTTGAAGCATGCAGCAGACAGGCGCTATGTTGTATTCAGTATGGTAGTGAGTCTTATTTGTGGCATCCTGTTTATGGGCGGATGTGTGAGCATGACAAAAAAGGACCTGAGGCTTGTTTCCAAGCCCAATATGCAGTTTAATGGGACGGCCATTTTTAGTTATCAGGATAAACTGCTTACGCAGTTTGAATCGAGCTCAGCATCATTTACTGGGGGGCAGTCAGGGGACTGCGGTTCTTGTGTGGCTGGGAGTACGCCATAATGAGACGCATTAACATATGTTTGATCATGATTCTGTTTATTTCAGTAATGGGTGATATGGCGTGGAATGCAGGAGAAGTTGCCCCTCCATTTGTCCTGCTGCAGCATGGAACAGAAAAACAGGTCAGCCTGAATGATTTCTATGGACAGATTGTGCTCCTTGATTTTTTCAGCGCCAGTTGCAATCGATGTTTAACTGCTTCATGGGAGATTGAGACCGGAATCCAGGAATACTATAAGGCCAGTTCCGGAAATCCTCATGGTATAAAGGTTCAGGTTATTTCCATTAATTCAGATACTGCCAGACCGGATGACATGAGCGCATTTATAGAGGATACCGGGATAAGTATGGTTCTGGACGATACAGGAGGCACACTCCTCGATATCTATGGTGGTTCTACCTTGCCATACCTTGTAATAATTGATGCTACAGGAGCGGAATCGGGTACATTTTCACCAACCGTGGTCTATAAACAGGCCGGTTTTGACGGACTTGAAAAACTGTATGAAATCATAAACTCTGTTACTGGGCTCAGGGAGCGGGAAGTGCATGATATCAATGCCCCGCCTGTTTCAGAAGTTGATCAGCAGATCACGCATGATGGTATAATTGATTTATCATCACTGAGCGCCTCGGATGTATCTGTATCAGAGACAATGGTCGGGTATTATTATGAGGGCAGGAAAATGGATATTGATCTTGCCTTTTCATGGCGTCGAATTGAGACGGATTATATTTCCGAATACCTGGGCCACAGGAGAGATAAAAATCTGGCCGCTGACAGGATAGGGCTTCAACTCAATACAAGTTATGATCTTGATAAAAATCTCATAATAAAAACTGGTGCCGGCCTGTATGATGGCTACCAGACCTTTCGTGCCTTGTGGCTTAATGAATACTACAGGCACGTTTTTAATGTACTTGAAGAATTCATTAGTGAACTGAATGGATATGAAAATGCCCGGCCAAAGGGATACAATGTGTCTACCGGCCTGCGCTGGGAATATATGCCGGATATTGGATATGTAGATGCGGGCATCTCTTATCAGCATGATGTTGTCTCTCCGGGCTATGAAATGGGGGTCCCTCTTGTCAGGTTGAGAGACAGGTATAATACAAAGAGCGGTCATCTTGCCTTTGAAAATGTCCTTACACGCCGCCTGCGTTCAATAGCTGAATTCAGGATCGATGATACTGCGAACCGGGAATTACGGTTTTCACTACAGGGAGGTTTAAACTATGCGATGGCTGAAAACTGGGTAATGCGGCTAAATGCGGGATGGTCAAAGGAGAGGCCGGGCTTCAGATCAAAATCAATCAGTGCAGTCCTGGAAAGAGACTGGCATGGTGTATGGTTTGCGAGCCTTTTCGGGCGGTACTATGAGGATACGAGTGAAATTGAGAATGGTGTTATAAGCATTGCGGCTGCCCCACCGCTTGAATCATATCAGACAGGGATAGGGCTGCGAAGGCAGGGACACAACTCCTCTTTTAAATTTGTAGCAGGGCCATGTTTCAGTAATTATAAGAGAAAACTCGGTCGGGATATCGCATTTGACCAGTTGTATAAAGACAGGGACTGGCTTTCTGTGCAGTTCACATATCTCCACAGGTTTTAACCGCGAATGAACACTAATGGACACGAATAAAATTGTATAGGTTAGCGATTGTTCGCGTCTTTCGCGGTTAAAATCAGATTTAACGGATACAGAACCGCGAACAACACGAACCACACGAAACCCGCATAGCGGGCGGAGAAACGGTATTCTCTTATATCTTAAGAAAAGTGTATTCCCTGCCTCATGTAAAGCCATACCTGTATAATGGGGTAAATTTTGAATCTTGAATTTTGAATCTTGAATCTTGAATATCCGCCCATCTTTTCCCTTGATTTTTCAGGTGAATAGTCTTAAAGATAATTCATACGCTTTTCAAGTAATAAATAAGAATAGTCCAAAACAGAAGAATACGAAAATAGTATGCGAGATGGATACGATTTTTCAAACAGTGTAAGAGGCAAGCATTATGAAGCTTACCGTAAAAGCCATTCAGTTATTATTAATAAAGATGATGGAACACAATCGGTTCAATTTATTAAAGAAGAAGATGGCTCTGTTATGCTTGATCCTGATGTGAAAATTCACTTCCCCCTAATTCTGAGTCGGTAAATAAAGCACTTCGATCTCTTATATCTTAATTAAGAGGGTGATTGTCAGTTATACACAGTTGGCTGGTTAAGACTATGATTTGCGATATTGTGAATTGTGTAGGCTTGATACCAAATTGTTCATTTTTTTAAGGCCTACATAAAGCCAGCCTTATAATTATCCTATATATTAAAGAGGTGAAATCATGAGGACAAAATATTTATTGAATTTATTCTTTTTGTTAATTTTAACAATTTCTGTTTTTTTACTTAATAGTGAGGTATTTGCAGCAATACCGGAAACCGAAAGAGCCGCCCTTATTGCTCTTTACAACAGCACCAATGGTGACAACTGGACAAATAAAAGTGGCTGGAAAGACGGAGATCTAGATAGTGATGGTTTTGTCATGCCTGGAACTGAATGCGGATGGTATGGCGTAGTTTGTAACCAAGATAATTCTACTGTTAAAGAAATCCACCTAAATACAAATAACCTAACCGGCACAATTCCTTCTGAGATAGAAAATATCTCCAACCTGTTAAATCTTGATTTATGGGATAATCAGTTAATTGGATCTATTCCCGCTGGGATAGGCAACCTGACTAAGCTGCAATTTCTCGCATTGTCCAGAAATCAATTGACAGGTGTCATCCCAGCTGATGTAGGTAACTTAATCAACTTGAAATATCTGATTTTGAGCGAAAACCAGTTGACAGGTATTATTCCATCCGAGATAGGTAACCTGATAAACCTTACTGATCTCAATTTGGACACCAATCTGTTGACTGGTTCAATACCTGCCGAGATAGGAAACTTGACAAACCTGCAAAATCTGAGATTAGGTGGTAACCAGTTGGCTGGTTCAATACCTGCTGAGATAGGGAATCTAGCAAATCTAACAAGTCTCGATTTAGACAGTAATCAGTTGACCGGCACAATCCCAACTGAGATTGGAAATTTGATTAACCTTCAACAAATTATTTTAAGTGGGAACCAGTTGATTGGTGCAATTCCGAGTGAGATAGGTAACCTGAATAACCTGCTTGCTTTAAATTTTGATACTAACCAATTAACCAGTTCAATTCCAAAAGAGATATGTACTCTGCCTAACCTGCAAAGTCTTAGATTGGGTGCTAATCAATTAACCGGCACAATCCCTCCTGAGATAGGAAACCTGACTAATTTGACTGAACTCAATTTGGTATGGAATCAGTTGACAGGTTCAATACCACCTGAAATAGGTAATTTGACTAATCTAACTAGTTTAAATTTGACTGCAAATCAGTTAACCGGCACAATACCGCCTGAAATAGGGAATCTCACAAACTTGAGGAATCTTGCTTTTACGATCAACCAGTTGACCGGAGTAATAATACCTGAAATAGGAAATCTCACAAACCTTGAGCAACTAGATTTGGCGTACAACCAGTTGAGTGGTACAATTCCGTCTGAGATAATGAATCTCACAAACCTAACAATTCTATGTTTACAATGCAATCAACTGACCGGTGTAATACCCATAGGAATAGCAAATTTAACAAAACTACAAGCAATCAATTTGTGTAACAATCAGTTGACTGGTGCAATTCCATCCGAGATAGGTAACCTTTCTAACCTGACTATTATCCAATTTATTAACAATCAATTGAACGGATCAATACCAAGCGAAATAGGAAACTTGATTAACCTAACTGAACTTTATTTGGGAAACAATAAGTTGACCGGACCAATACCATCCGAGATATGGAACCTCACAAACCTAACGGTTCTCAATTTATCTAACAACCAGTTGACCGGCTCCATTCCCATAGAGATAGGCAATCTGGTTAACCTGACTTCTCTCAATTTGGCTCAGAACCAATTGACCGGTACAATCCCAGCCGAGATAGGCAATCTGACTAGCCTGAGTGTTCTTGCTTTGAACAACAACCAGTTGACCGGCTCCATTCCCATAGAGATAGGCAATCTGGTTAACCTGA
>CAZCMD010000022.1:0-9823 GCA_964499695.1 uncultured Desulfatiglans sp. | reverse complement strand
GATAGGCAATCTGGTTAACCTGACTTCTCTCAATTTGGCTCAGAACCAATTGACCAGTACAATCCCAGCCGAGATAGGCAACCTGACTAACTTGAGTTTTCTTGCTTTGGCTATAAACCAGTTGACCGGCTCCATTCCCACAGAGATAGGCTACTTGACTAACCTGAATTATCTCATTTTATCCAGCAACCGGTTGTCCGGCATAATTCCAACCGAGATAAATAATCTCACCAACCTGACATGGCTTTTTTTGAGTGACAATCAGTTAACTGGTATAATTCCAGCCGAGATAAGTAATCTTACTAACCTGATATGGCTTTTTTTGAATAGCAATAAACTAACCGGTGAGATCCCCACGACTTTGAAAAATTTAACCGCTCTAACCTATCTCAGTCTCAATTACAACTCCCTACATACTGCTAATGCGGACCTGCTCCTGTTCCTTAACAAACTGAATACACAATGGAAAGCAACCCAGACCATGGTACCTGAAGATGTATTTGTCCGGGCTGTTGGTGAAAACTCTGTTTCAATTCAATGGACGCCTATTTCCTATATTTCTGATCCTGGCGGATATGAGGTCTATTACAGTACTGTTTCCGGTGGTCCTTACACCCTGTTTGGTACTACGGTAGATAAATCAGCCGACCGGATGATGGTTACAGGGTTAGAGATTGACACTACTTATTATTTTGTCGTTCAGACAAAAACCCTTCCAAATTTACATAATCAAAACACTGTCGTAAGTAATTACAGCCATGAAATAAGCGCTACTACTGGTTTTGATGTAGATGGCGATGGTATTCCCGGTGACTGGGAAATCCAATATTTTGGTGATACCTCAAGAGATGGCACTGGGGATTATGACATGGATGGCCTTACCGATCTTCAGGAATACCAGAATGGTACAAATCCAACAATGTCGGATACCGATGGGGATGGTATGCCTGATGAGTGGGAAGTACAATACGGTCTGAACCCCAATGATAATAGTGATGCTAATGATGATCCGGATGGTGACGGGCTGACAAACATTGAGGAACATCAGAATGGCACAGATCCGACAGTAACAAATAACAATCCTCCTGTCGCTAATGCTGGCGAGGATCAACCTATTCATATTGGGGATGTTGCTACCCTAAACGGCTCTGGTAGTTATGATAGAGATGAAGATTATCCTCTGACTTATGCCTGGGAAATAGTTGAAAAACCAGCAGGGAGTGTTGCAGAGCTTGATGATGCTGAATCCATTAATCCTTCTTTTACTGCGGATAAATCTGGAGTTTACAGAATAGAATTAACAGTAACTGATAATAAAGGTTTGCAAAGCACTCCGGATGAGGTTGTTGTTAGCACTTTCAATACTGCACCAATAGCAGATGCAGGGCCTGACCAGGCAGTAATAACGATTGGAACATTAGTTCAGCTTGATGGTTGTTCAAGTTGGGATGATGATGGAGATCCAATATTATATGACTGGGATTTAATAAAACCGGAAGGGAGTTCGGCAAGTCTAAATGACCCAACAATTTGTAATCCAACTTTTGTTGCTGATGTTCATGGTGAATATGAAATTGAACTGGTCGTGGACGATCCGTGGGATTCCAGCGACCCTGATGTTATTAAAACCAGCTTTAACAATATCGTTCCGGTTGCTGATGCTGGAAATAACCAATCTGTAACTCAGGGTGACACTATTTACCTTGATGGGTCAGGAAGTAATGATGCAAATCTGGATTTGTTGACATATAGCTGGAGTATTGTAACAAAGCCAGATAATAGTACGACAACAATAAATAGTCCAGGGTCTGCTAATACCTATTTTACTGCCGATGTACCAGGTGAATATGTGATCAGCCTTATCGTGAATGATGGATATGGTGACAGCATTCCAGATAATATTGCAATCGTATCGATATCATATATGGATGCTGCAACAGAAGATTTACAGGATGCTATAACCATAATTAATTCACTTGATGTCAGCCTTTTTAAAAACAAGAATAATAAAAAAACATTAACCAATAAAATCAATACAGTATTATCAAAGATGGAGGAAGGTAATTATCATGATGCCATTAAAAAACTTGAAAATGATATTCTTGATAAGATGGATGGTTGTGAAGAAAACGGAAACCCGGAAAATAATGATTGGATAATTGATTGTACTGCACAGGATCAGGTTTATCCGATTATTATGGATGCAATAAATAATATTACATCTACTATGATAACCCATGAAGATGCAGCAACAGAAGATTTAGAGGAGGCTATTACTATAATCAATGTATTAGATAGCAACGATTTTAAAGGTAAGAATAGTAAAATGAGGCTAATAAATAAAATTAATACGGCGCTATTAAAGATTGGGGAAGGACATTATCAAGCTGCTATCAATAAACTTGAAAATGATATTCTTGGTAAAATGAATGGTTGTGAGGCATCTGGTAACCCGGATAATAATGATTGGATAATTGATTGTACTGCACAGAATCAGGTTTATCCGGTTATCATGGATGCAATTAGTGAACTGCATTATATTATTTAGTTTTAATCAAATCATAAACGGCAGAGTTATTTGCTCTGCCGTTTATTTATCGCAAAAGTTCTTTTTATTAACAATTTGTATAATGATAGACAGTGAATGCCATGCCTAGATAATTTACAGTTTAAGTCTATGGTTTGCGATAATGTGAATTGCGTAGGCTTGACGCCAAATCGTTCAATATATGATTAACCGCGAATGGACGCGAATTAATAAACCATAAAAGGTTTCTCTCCACTTTGTGGGAGGGGCTGGGGGAGGGGGGCTCCCAGTAAACATACTCCCAAAGAGCAACTCGAAAATATTATGAGAGATAATTACGATTTTGCAAAAGGCGACAGATGAAAGCATTACGCAGCTTACCGTAAAGGCCATAAAATAAAAATATTGAATCTTGAACCTTGAATTTTGAATCTTTTTCCATCTTTTTCCTTGATTTTTAGGGCGAATAGTCTTAAGGGTAACCCACAAGCTTTTCCAGTAAAATATAAATATTCCAAGGCAGTTGTGATTTACAGGATCGTATAGATGATATTCCCGTGCTCGTCCACCGCAGTAGGTCTGCTACGGAGGAGGAACAGACACTGTCTTGTAATTGATAAGATATCATTTTCTGTCATTTCGACCAACGGGAGAAATCTTGTATTAAATGGTCGTTAGCCCTATCAGATTTCTCAGTCATCACCTCGAAATGACATTGTGAAACAGCCTGAAAGAAGGGGCTCGGAGATCTATTTGATTTATATCCGCCTTTATCGATGTGAGAGAAAATGGTTCTAGCAAAGGTTTCAGTTTTATATGTTAAAAGAGAATTGGGAGAAAAGCAGTTTTATGTTTAGCATGCAAATATACAAGATAAACAGTTAGAAAAATCAAAAAAATGTATCGTATTTTAAGCAATGTTTATTGGGCTTGGTAGATAAACAGAAACTAAATAATTATTGGGTACTACGACCAAAGCAAAAAAGGAGGAAGATATGTCAAGATGCGGTTCTGGCATTAATTGTGGTGGAGGCGGCGGAATGTGCAGTTCGGGAATCAACTGTGCCGGAGGCGGCGGAGTATGTAGTTCTGGCATCGATTGTGCTGGGGGAGGCGGAGTTTGTAGCTCAGGAATTAACTGCGCTGGTGGAGGCGGAGTTTGTAGCTCGGGAATTAACTGCACTGGCGGAGGCGGAGTTTGTAGCTCGGGGATAAACTGCGCAGGAGGTGGCGGGGTGTGTAGTTCGGGAATAAACTGCGCGGGAAGCTAACGAGATGTACCCTAAACTTATTGAGGATCTCTATGTTCATAAGCAGGACAAGAGAGTTCTCTATTTCAATCCCGTACCACCTGACTGGATTACGATAAACGAGAAATACCAGCCAATCTTTGATCGTTTCGATGGCATGCACTCCATTGAAGAAATTGAGGGTTTTATATCTACACATCATGAGCTTGAGTGTTCCGTTTTACTTCCTCAGATCAGAGAATTTGTTAGCACATCAAAGCTCTTTCAGCATAACTTTGACAAAGCAGCCCAGGCGAGATATACCCCCGAGCAAAACGGTTGTCTTCCGAAGTATATATATTTGACCCTTAGTGATCGCTGTAATCTTCAATGCCGATATTGCTACGCAGTTGAGAGGCAACGATCCGACGAGGCAGGATTTGAAATTTGGTCACGCTATGTCGAGGACGTTCTCAGTCTCGCAGATAAACCGGTCTTTATCTTTACCGGTGGTGAACCGCTACTACTCCCTTACGCCTTGAATCTTGCAGAAATGACCAAGAATCGAGGCTGCGAGAACATCCTCTTAACCAATGACACCCAAATTGACACCACGAAGGTGGCGGATACTATAGCTCGATTGTTTGTATTGACGAAGATCAGTTTAGACACCCTTGACGAGAGTATTTCCGCCGACTTGCGTGGCCCAGGCGTTCTTGCGAAAGCCCAAGCCGCCTTTCACTTACTGAAGAACGCTGGTGCGAATGTCCAAATCCTTTCGACGATTACCTCGCTTACTCGCAAAAACCTAGACGCTTTTTCTAAACATTTCGATAACCAAGTCTGTTTCCAGCCTTTTTACGCAATGGGCCGGGGGCGAACGAATGCGACGCTTTCCATATCAGGGCGGGAATATTACGCCGCTTTGACTGAGACTGGGGTCTTCCGGTTACTACCTGGTTTCCATAGGAATATTCATGGTTATCGGAACCGCCCATTCAAGCGATGCGCTATGGCGAAGGAAGAAATCAGCATTGACGCCTCCGGAAACGTTTTCCCTTGTCATATGCTTCATTATGAAGAGTTTAAGTGTGGGAACCTGAATCGGGATGAATTTAAGAAAATCTACGAAGAATCTTCTGTCCTGGAAGAACTCCGAACGCTTAACGTAGATATTATTACCCAATGTAAAGCATGTGTGTTCAGGAACATCTGTGGAGGAGCCTGTCGAGCGCGAGTAGACGTAAGGAAGAACGGGGTAAAGGGCACAAATGATTTCTGTGATTTTGAGAAAAGCGCCATTCTTGATGCGTTGCTGTATTCTTACGGATGATAAAAGAGAGATGATCGTGCCAACAACTTGATGGAGCTGAATCCTTACGGTCGCGGCTCATCATGGCGTGTGCCATGCATGGCACGGAAAACGATAAGTGTCAGGCCTACACAATTTACAGTTTAGGTTTATGGTTTGCGATAAAGTGAATTGTGTGGGTTTGATACCAAATCGTTCAATATGTGATTAACAGCGAATTAACGCTAATGAACACGAATAAAAAATATAAGTTAGCGTCTGTTCGCGTCTTTCGCGGTTTAATATCTACTCTTCAGATGTCTTATACTTCCCCGGAATAGTACAGATCAGTAAAAACGCAAGGAGCGTCATAATCGCCCCTAACAGGAATATATCGCTTATCCCTGTTTCAAGGGAATAGCGGATTGAGTCAACAGTCTTTTTAAACAACTGCTCTCCATTCTCACCCTTATCTATAAAGGTTTTCTTAAGCTGTTCCATAGCCGGCACAGATAGGAGCACCTGCGGGTCATTCAGGGATGCAATAGTCTCTCTGTCAATGACTTCACCTAATCCATCCGGTATGGATTCGGAAAGGGCATTTGCGTAAGTAACATTCATGGTTGTACCCAGGATTGCAGGAGATATTGCTGTACCAAGTGTCAGAAAGAAAAATATGGCACCCATTGCTGCACCCATCATTCTCTGTGGAACAGCATTCTGAACAACAATGGTGTTGATCGTAGGTAGAATACCGTATCCAAGCCCGCCAAGAAACGACACTACAAGGCTCATGAAAACAGGGGTGCCCGCATTGAAAAAGACAAGCATGAAAATGCTCATGGTGAGAAACCCGTAACCAAAAATATACATCCATTTAAAGCGACCGGTCTTGCTTATAAGGTATCCGGCTGGCACCCCCATAAAGGCAGTCAACACCCCATACGGGGTACTGATCATCCCGCTATAAAATGTTGAGATATCCTGAATCCCCTGCAGAAACATGGGAAAATACATCATCATCCCCATTGTACCAAAAGAAGAAAGAAATGTGGCAATAGCTAAAGTGCTGAATGTACGGTTGTGGAGGAGGCTCGGGTCAAGAAGAGGTTCATCAGCTTTTGCTTCAACCAGCAGAAACAATATCCAGCTCAACAGGGCAAAACCCAAAAGGCCGATAATTTGTATTGAAAGCCAGGGGTATTTTGTCCCTGCAAAGGAAAACCCGATGATTGTAGTTGACGATGCAAGGGCTACCAGTATGCAGCCAAAAATATCGATCTTACGACCCGCGACACGATCCCTGAGCCTGGGAACCCCAATCGGGACAGCAATCAGGCAAAATATAATGAGGGGGACTGCCATCCAGTAGATATAACGCCAGTGGAGTTTATCCAATACAAAACCGCCGAGGGACGGGCCTGTCAGGGTAAAAATACCTAATGGTATATTCAAAAGACCAATCCATTTGCCGCGTTCAGAGGGAGGGAAGAGGTCGCCTATTACAGCAAAAACGAGCGGCATTATGGCCCCCATACCCAGGGCGCCGATTGCGCCTGCCACAATGAGAAAGATAAAGTTGGGGCTTATCGCACTTAAGACTGTCCCGGCCATGGATGCAATCAGGGATATCATCAGCATAATGCGTCTACCGTACATATCTGAAAATTTACTGAATATGATCGTCCCGAGGGCCATGATAAGAGAGGGAATGGAGACTGACCAGGAATAAAGGGAGAGACCGTTCAGGTCTGCGGTAATCTTGGGTTTGGCAATCCCCAGTGTCTGCATGGAAAAGGCCACAGTTGCATATGCTGAAAACACGGCCACTATGCCCCATATGATTTGATTTCTGGAATACTGGTGGTTATCCTGCAAAACCTCTTTCTGGGGCATCTGATTCTCCTTTTATGGCTGGTTTGTGTTTTTGAGTTTTTACCTGATTATCAGAGTTCAGTCAGGAATTAAAGCTCAATATTTTAAGTTTTAACTATTTTATGACAGTTCAAACTTGACAAGTTTTAACCATGTTATTACAGCTATACTATTAATTAATAAAAATAATCAGGGCAAATTAAAAAACCTGTAAATAGAAGCCGGAAGTCAAATGAAAATAAAAAAACGATACATAACCTTGAATAAAATCTTCTTGCTGTTACTGCTTTTTCTTTTCTGTTTTTTGCTGACAGATTATCTCAAGCAGTCAGGCGCAGAAACAATAGAAAGCACTGCTGCTACTCAGCAGATTTTATCGCCAACAATAGATCAGCAAAAAACAGTTCGGGCCCTGTTAAAAAAACTGAAGAGGTCTCATTACCTGGATGAACCCCTTGACGATGCATTCAGTGAAAAGATATTCAATAATTACATAGAACTGCTTGATTCATCAAAAACGCATTTCTTAAAAACCGATATTGATGAATTCTCAAAATACCGCACCCTGTTTGATGATGACCTGAAAGAAGGAAATCTTAAGCCGGCCTTTGATATCTTTAAAAGATATCTCATGAGAAGGAAAGAGAGGCTTGATTATACTTTGGGTATCCTGGAAAAGGGTTTTGACTCTATTGATCTTAATAAAAATGGGTATCTTGAGCTGGAACGTAAAAATCTTCCCTGGTGCCCTGATCTGAATGCGGCTCAGGCCCTCTGGTCTGATTTGCTTAAAAATGAGATACTTAACCTCAAGCTTGATAAAACACCAGTAGAAGAGATAAAAACCACCCTTGTTAAACGGTATAAAAACCAGTTGCGGCTGCTTGAACAGACAAACAGTGATGATATATTCAATTACTTTATTGGCGCATACACCCGCAGTTATGACCCTCATACAGAGTATTTTCCCCCTGTTGAATCTAAAAATTTTGACATCCGTATGCGTCTTTCACTTGAAGGTATAGGTGCCATGCTTCAGGGTGAGGATATGTATGTTAAGGTGGTGGAGCTTGTTGCAGGAGGGCCTGCTGATCGCGGGGGAGAATTAAAAACTGCAGATCTCATTATTGCTGTCGGACAGGGTGAAAAAGGTGAAATCATAGATGTGGAAGGGTGGCGGCTGGATGATGTTGTCAATCTGATAAGGGGGCCCAAGGGAACGGTCGTTCGACTTAAGGTTATACCTGGCGATAAAACGGATATAAATAAGACAAAGATTATTTCTATAACACGGGATACCGTAAAGCTTGAGGAGCAGTCTGCAAAAAAGAGCGTTTTGGAAGTAAAGCGCAGTGAGACAGTCTACCGGATAGGTGTTATCAAATTACCGGCTTTCTACAGTGATTTTGAGGCTGCGATGTCAGGAGACGCGAACTATAAAAGCAGTACCCGTGATGTGGAAAGGCTGATTCATGAATTACTTGATGAAAATATTCAAGGCCTGGTTCTTGATCTAAGAGATAATGGCGGCGGCTCGCTTGAGGAAGCAAAAGACATGACCGGCCTTTTTTTGACTGAAGGCCCTGTTGTGCAGATCCGTGATGCTGATGATGATATAGCCATTTACGCCGACACTGATCCAAGAGTCGTATATGGCGGGCCACTTGTAATACTGGTAAACAGGTTGAGCGCATCAGCTTCAGAAATACTGGCAGGGGCGATTCAGGACTATGGCCGGGGAATAGTTGTCGGGAGCCAGACCTTTGGCAAGGGGACTGTTCAGAGCATGGAGCCGGTTGAACCCGGGCGACTAAAATTTACTCAGGCTAAATATTACAGGGTAAACGGTGACAGTACACAAAATCGCGGGATTATCCCTGACATTATTTACCCTGAAATGATTAATATTAATGAAATAGGTGAAAGCTCCCTGCCCCAGACAATGGCCTGGGATCAGATACAGGCGATAGACTATAGCAGGATTACCATTCTGACGCCTGTTATTAATAATTTAAGAGAAAGACACAATCAGCGAATAAAAGAAAATGCGGATTTTAAATACTATAATGAACGTATCTCATTTCTTGAAGAAAACCGAAAAAAGACAAGGGTCTCACTGAATGAATCAGAAAGGCGAAAAGAAGAGGAATCCATAAAACAGCGCCTGCTTGATATAGAAAACAGGCGAAGACAGGCCCTGGGTCAGGAACCCTACAAGGAATATGCTGAGATGGAAAAGATTGAAAAAGAAAAGGCGGAAAAGAAAAAAGATAACGATCTCGAACCTGAAGGCATGTTAAAGGAAACCGGGGAAATTCTGACTGACTGGGTGATGGAGATAACAAAAAAGGGAGTAAGAAATGATAGCTTACTACGAAATTAAAGAGAACAGGGTTGTACAATCGAACCAGGATAATGCTTCTGTGATGGTTGCCTCGACGATTCAGGACAATGAAAAAGAGGAGATCAAAAACAAGTTCTACCTTGATGAATATGATATGAACTCCATTTTTGACCCTGATGAGGTGCCCAGGATAGATTTTTCAGATGAAAGATTGCTGATAATCTGGAAGTCGCCAATCAAAGCGACAGTCTCAGAAGCAATAGAATTTGAGATAAAGGTTACAGGATTGATACTTTTCAGGGATCAACTGGTGTTTGTCGGGGAGACAACTGAAATATCTTTTATGGAAAGGGAGTTCCGCAAAACCAGGGATGTCAGGGATGTGTTACTGGCATTCCTGCTCAGCAAGGTCAGGCAGTTTGTCGGGCACCTGAAGGCCATAAGAATGATAGGGGCAGAGCTTGAGAAAAAGATAACCGTATCAATGGAAAATAAACATCTTCTTCAGATGTTCAGCCTGAGTGAAAGCCTTGTCTATTATGTGGATGCGCTTGAAG
>CAZCMD010000021.1:0-41007 GCA_964499695.1 uncultured Desulfatiglans sp. | reverse complement strand
CTTTTGCCGCCCTCTGAAATATACCTCATCAGGTTCAATGTCAAATACTTCAGCGACCCTTTTTGCTGCCCGGTCAAGGTTATACCCCTCTTTCCTGAGCCTTTCTCTCTTATCATAATGCTCTTCTGCCTGGCTTAATATAGAACCCACAAAATCCGAATCCCCGAGTATCCTTTCATCACTCATTATGTGAACACCACCCTTTAGCGTCCCCCTTTATCCCCCTTTACTTATTATTTGAGGAATTAAAGATACCCAAGATATTTGTTTTACTATTGGCATATTAGATGTCATTTTAAATTACCACCGAACCAACCCTTAACATGCCGGGCGGAGTTTTATCGCCCCGCCATTTGTTGAAGGCCGGGTTAGGCTTTATGTTTTTATCTAAATAATTATCCAGATTTATTATTTCGGTAGATAAACAATCCGTACCTTTTTTCACGTAATAGAAGTGTATAGATGTTCCTTTAACAAATTCACGTGTTGCAGAAAATGCACAGGTAGCAGATCCGTCTCTTTCAAAATAATGCATGTTCAATTGAACTTTTCCATTATCTTTTACAAAAAAAATAGATGATAAATAATACTCTTTGTAGGTAATGTAAGCTCTTAAGTCTACAGATAATCTGTTATCTTTCATTTCATCAATTTCAACTTCAATCGGAAAATTATCATCGCCTTCACAAGCAGATAATGGCTGAAGTTGGACGAAAAATAGTAGTAATATAAAAATTAATTTTAACATTTTATGAGCCTAACATGTTATTGACCGGTCTAGAGCCGGTAAAAAAAGTTTCTATATATAGACATTTTTGTAATTTGAGGCTGTTATAAATGTTTCTATATATAGAAATATTTAAAGATGCACAATCATCAACAATTCGATCAAATAAATCAAGTCTTTAACTTTTCCATAAGCATAGTTCTCATACTTTTTGTATAAAATCATGGGGGCGACCCTTGTCACTGGACAACATTGATATGTTTAGTCCGGTTAAATTTCATCTCCTCCCATAATCACATATTATCGCCCTTTTGGTGTTATTATCATTCTTCCATCTTTGACAGTAATCGATTCAAGCTTTTTCAGCATCTCTACCACTTCCGGTTTCTCATAGGATTTTTCTGCAAGATTTTTTGCTCTCAACCCATTCATAATTTCCTCCGGGATTGCTTTTCCTCCAACCTCTGCGGAATTAATGAACAACAAAAGACGTTCTGATTCCATACCAACGTTAAATAATGCAGAACCATTCAGGAACCTTCCTTTGAACATATCCAACATTTCTCCCAGGGGTATACTGATTTGCCCCATCACCTGATCCCCTTCAATGGTCACATATACCTTCCCTGCCATTTCATTCCATTCCGGATGATTCTGTATAAGCACATTGATATCCCGCGAAGTGAGTGTGAGAGGTTCGGGATTGGTATTTCCCTTTAAAGCATTTGTGAATGTGTCCACGCGCTCCATGGTAGTAACCACTTCTTCTTTCGATGCATCGAGAGTTGGCAGGTTCATTGGTTTTACAGAGGTGTACTTCTCGGTTATTTCAGAGAGGAACCCCTTAACCCCTTTATAGGCAAAGTAACCGCCAATGATAGCATGAGTATGATTAAACACCCGATACCTCCGTACTTCCAGCAGCCACTGCGCGGTTTTTGCTGCTGCTGTGAATCGTCCCTTGTTGAGTATTGTTTCTGATATGTATTTTGCTCAACCATTTTTATCTCCTTATGCTAATGCATATTCAAGAATAAACATTAAAAAATTAAAATAAAAATACAGCAAGAAGTATCAGAAATATTCAGTCTATTCCGGAGAATCCTCTTTTAATGCCCTTAAAGATTTTAAGAAAAAACAACCTATAATGAAAAATGTAGTGACAGGGCTGATCCAGTCAGGTATGTGCAATCCAAAACTGTGACCTATCATGATGCAGCCAAGGACAAATATGGAGTACATTGCTCCATTTTTGAGGTATTTGTATCTCTTCACCTTCTCTATGTTAGCCACAGTAAGATATCTCACTGTGATTGCACCGATTCCATTTCCGGCAAGTATAAGTGGGATTACGAAGGTAAAGGCAAAGGCCCCCAGAACACCATCTATGGAAAATGACATGTCGATTGCCTCAAGGTAAAAGATTTTGCTTATATCTGACATGGCTTCAGATTTATCCAGCATCCTTTTTTCAGCCTGCTCAGCGTTTTCCTTGAAACCATGACTTATAAAAAAACCGCTGGAGCCTATAACCGCTCCAAGGGCCATCAAAGGATTTTGCTTTATTGACATCCAGACCAGTGTAACAAGCAAAACAGAGACAACCGCGAAAAACCATGCGCCATACCTTTCAATATGTCTTTCACCTATGAGGCCATAATTTTTATCTTCGAGGAAAAGCCAGTGAAAAAAAGAAATACAAGAAAGGTTCCGCCCCCTATCAATAAAATAGGAGCGGAGTTCTGTATCGCCTTAACAACCGCAGGATCAGAGCTGAATGAGGCAACAAAGGAACCAAAAAAACCAAGGCTGGGTGTACTTACCCACAATATCATCCACGGCAACAGACCCCTCACAAAAAAAACCGCTATCAGTATGCCCCAGAAGAGGGACCATCTTCTCCCTTTTTCAGTCATTGTGGTGAGGACTTCGGCATTAATGATTGCGTTGTCTACGCTTATGATAATCTCAAATAATGCGAGTCCGAAAACTATTAGTATTATGGAAAGCCAGCTCATATTTTTAATAATGACCTTTATTCACAGCAAAACAGAGCTGAAAAAAGGCCCCTTTCATATTTTTTATTATTTTGAGTCCCTGTGTCCCGATGTTCTACTATGCTGACGGACTTCAGGGCGGTCATCAAGAACAGTTCACCCCCCTTTAAGCAAATACCGTATAGTTGTCAAGGGTTTTCAGCAATGTCAGGTCAGGTTATAAGGCGATGGAATTAATACAACCTGTGTATTAGGTTGACAGTTAATGAGTATTAACCTATGTAAAATATTTGAATAGGGTTTTGAGGTAGAAGGTATAATCCCTGTGGTATCCGGGAATTTATACCATATAAAATATACAACTCTTGTTTGGTAAAAGGAATGGCAGAGATCCTCATTGGAACATCAGGCTATTACTATGATGACTGGAAAGGCACATTCTACCCGGAGAGCCTGCCGAAAAAAGATTTCCTCTCCTTTTATGCGGAAAATTTTCATATCCTGGAACTGAACTTTACCTATTACAAACTTCCTGAAACTCAGCAGATAGAAAGGATGATGCAGCTCTCCGGAAATCTCCTTTTTACAGTAAAGGCATACAAGGGAATGACACACGAGATTACCGCTGGCTCTATCAAAAATATCCTCCCAAGGTTTCTTGGAGGTATTTCACCCCTTCATGAAAAAGGGCGTCTTGGAACAGTCCTGATCCAGTTCCCTTTAAGTTTCCACTATACGGATCAGAACAGGGTCTATTTGAGAGAACTTCTTGAGGCGATCAACCCCTTCCCTGCCTGTGTCGAGTTCAGGAACAAAGAGTGGTTAAAAGAATCTGTCTATGATGGGCTAAAAAAATTATCAGCCGGGTTTGTCTGTGTTGATGAACCTGACCTGCCCGGACTCATACCCCCTGTTGCCATTGCCACAACAAATGCCGGTTATATAAGATTTCATGGCAGAAATAAAAAAAACTGGTATGGCACAGACTCAACATCAAGGTATGATTACCTGTACAGCGAAGAGGAGCTTAAGGGGTGGTTACCAGCGATCAGAAACATCGCAAAAGGAACAGAAAAACTCTATATATTTTTCAACAATCATGCTAAATCACAGGCAGTAACAAACGCCAGGATGCTGATAAACCTGCTTAAATGAAGGATACTTTTAGTGAATATGAAATATAGAATTATTATATCTCTCCTGATATGCCTCACTATTTCTGCCTGCTCTTATAAAAGGCCACCGGTCGAAGTGAATATACCAGTGCCCTCAAAAAGTATCCCTGAAAAAAAGGAAGACTATTATATTATTGATGGTGAACGCTATTATCCTATTGATAGCGCCAAAGGGTTTGTCCAGACCGGGATAGCATCATGGTATGGTGATGACTTTCACGGTAAAAAGACCGCAAACGGCGAGGTCTATGATATGAACAAGAAAAATGCAGCCCATACGATACTCCCCTTTAATACCTATGTAAAGGTCACCAACCTGAGTAACAAAAGATATACCATTGTGAGGATCAATGACCGTGGGCCATTTGTGAAGGAGAGGATAATAGATCTATCATTTGCGGCTGCAAAGGAAATTGATCTTGTTGACCCCGGGACAACAAAGGTAGAGGTTGTGGCATTAGATAAAAACCAGATAGCCCCCGGAATACGCGAAGGCATATTTACGGTACAGATAGGCGCATTCGCAGAGCAGGCAAATGCGCAAAGACTTGCTGACAAATTAAAGGTGCTGTATGAATATGTGAATATTACGGAATACACTGATATGAACAACAAGAGATTCTACAGGCTTCACGTATCCAGAACCCATACCCTTGATAACGCAATGGATGCCAAAAAGAAACTTGAAGAAATCGGGTTCACAGAGGCATTTATCGTAAGACTTTAACTCAGGAATTAATACTGTCTCTTAATAAACCGGATGTCTTGAATACAACAACCTTTCTGGGGGCAAGTATAAGATCTTCTGAGGTCTGTGGGTTGCGGCCCCGTCTCTGTGATTTGTTTTTAACAGACAATTTACCAAACCCGCTTATCAGGACATCATCTCCGCCGGCAAGGGATGATTTCATCATTTCAAAAACCTTTTCCACTACGGAGCGTGATTTTGTTTTGCTTAAACCGACATTGTCATAAATGTCACAGATTATTTGTTCTTTTGTTAAGGCCATCACTTACCCTCCAGCGTATCAAAACTAAATGGATTATTTACCATTAATACTGAAACCAAATTTCTGTCTGAGCTTTTCATAAACAATAGGAGGCACAAGCCCTTTTATTTCTCCGCCATACCGGGCTGCCTCCTTTATGATGGTTGAACTGATATAAAACCACTTGTAGTCTGTCATGAGAAAAACGGACTGTATATCCCTGTTCAGCTTCCTGTTCATAAGGGCCATCTGGAACTCATATTCAAAATCAGAGAGGGCTCTTAAGCCCCTTACCACGATATTTGCATTTTTTTTAACGGCATAATCTATCAGAAGCCCGTTGAATGAATCTATCTCTATATTAGGTTCATCCTTGAAGATCTCTTTAAGCATGGCGATCCTCTCTTCAAGGGTAAAAAGAGGGGTCTTATTGGGATTGATCAGGATGGCTACCACAAGTTTGTCAAATATCTTGAGCGCCCTTTTTATTATACTCAAATGACCGTTTGTAAGGGGATCAAATGTTCCGGGATAAATTGCCACTCTCTGATTCATTATATCTGCCTTTCATAAATATCTATTTTTGTTTCACCATATATCCTGGTTTTATTCAGGATAAAATCCCCTGCCCTGTCCGGCAACTCATCCCCTTTTTTTGACTCAGTAACGATCAGGCCATTATCAGCCATTATTTCTGCCTTTACTATGGACATAATAACGCCTGATATAAGGTCTTTGCCATACGGGGGGTCAATAAATACCAGGTCAATAACCCCTTTTTCAAGCTTATCATGACGAGGTATTCTATCCTTTATATCACCCTTTACAACATAACCCCTGTCAATGAGCCCGCATAACTCAAGGTTTTTTTTGATAAGCTCAACTGACCTCATCGAGTTATCAAAAAACATGGCCCATTCAGCCCCCCTGCTCAGTGCCTCTATGCCCATGATACCTGTACCGGCGAAGATATCCATTACATGGAATCCGGAGGTGTCATTCCCGATAATATTAAAAACCGCCTGCCTCACCTTGCTGGAGGTCGGACGGATATTCATGCCGCTTAAAGTGCCAAGCACCCTGCCGTTTAACAGACCGCCTGTTATTCTCAACTTATATAACCTATTGTGGTTTCACCTGCCTTTACCTTTTCACCGGCCTTAACCTTTATGTCACTCCCTGCGGGTAAAAACAGATCAACCCTTGACCCGAACCTGATAAGGCCGATGCGCTGACCGGTCGTAACAGTATCACCCTGATTTATCCAGCACACTATCCTTCTTGCTATGAGGCCCGCTATCTGTGTAAAGACTATCTTTTTACCGCCTTCGGTCAAAAGGGTAATGCGGTTATTCTCATTTTCCTCAGACGCCTTGTCAAGATTGGCCGATACAAATTTCCCCCGGTTATATTTAATATCTATTATCTCACCGGAAAGAGGTGCACGGTTTACATGCACATTGAATACGGACATGAAGATACTTATCTTAACGGTTCTCTCACCAAGGGGGCTATTGTCAGCCTCAAGGTTCCCTATTCTTACAATCTTTCCGTCAGCAGGAGAGAGTATCTCGTTTACCGCAGCCTCTTTTTCCCTGTCAGGGTCCCTGAAAAAATATATGATAAACAGGGTGATCAGCACAAAGAGAGAACATGTGACTGTAAGCCCCGAAATTAAAAATATTATAGTGAGTGCAAGGCTGATAATTATAAATGGTATCCCCTCCCTTGCCACAGGCAGTCTGTTTTTAAACCTTGTTCGCTCTAAATAATTTTTATCCATTATGTTTGATTATATTAACAGGTTGTCCATGAGTACCTCATGGAGGTAATTTCATAATATTTTTTTATCATATTTGTCAATGTGTTATGACTGCTATAATTCCGGCAACAATAATGTCATTTTCACTCTATAATAATAAGGGTTTTCATCATGGCAATACTGATATCAGCCCGGCAGCCTGATATCAGGCGGGGCAATATAGTCAGGCACTACATCCAGCAGGTTATCAAATGCATTATTTCTGAAACGCTTCAGGGCCAGTATGCCAACTGATGACGCCCTCAGATTCCAGTGGGTTTCTCCGGCATAAATTATCATGCTGTTTCCTGATTGCATTATCGGCCCCTTCTGTTTCATATAATCGTTACCGACTATTACTGTCGGCTCCTTGATCATGGGGCCTATATCAGATATCCTCTTACCTGTTATATCGGATAGTCTTACCAGATCATCGCCATCCTTTTTGTATATGGCATAAAAGGCCTCATCACGCCTGGATGCTATCATGGCGCATACAGGCATCCCTGCAAATAAGAGAGGAGAGGCAATGGCGTCAAGGCTTGATATAGAAATGAGGGGTATATCCCTGCTGTAGGCTATACCCTTGGCTGCGGATAACCCGACCCGTAAACCGGTAAAACTCCCTGGCCCCTTTGCTGCGGCCACTACTTTTATGCTAGAGGTATCATATCCGGTTGATGAAAAAAGCATATCAATGATAGGTATAAAACCGGTAAAGGTGTTCCCTTCAGGGATCACCATATATTCGGCCACTATAATACCGTCAATAGTCATCAGTGCAATACTGTATTGTGCTGTAGAACTGTTTATTGCGAGTATCATCTTTTATTTGATAAACAATCTTAAAATGTCATTATAAAAAACCACAGCCATCAGTATCAGCAGGATAGAAAAGCCTATCTTCTGTGCGAATTCACGCTTGTTCATGCTTACAGGTTTTCTTAAGACAAGCTCCACAAGCAGAAACAGGATCACACCGCCGTCAAGGATTGGTATTGGAAAGAGGTTCAGAATACCCAGACTGATGCTGATAATAGCCATAAATTCCAGCACATAATCCATACCTTTCTGAATAACTATACCAGTCATCTGGCCTATCATTATGGGGCCACCAACAGTCTTGATAGAGACCTCCCCCTGAAAGAGCCTTACAACCACAAGACATGTCTCCTTAATGGCATTATATGTTGTAGAATTGGCCTTCTTTAACGCCTCAATAATCCCAACTTTAGTATAAACCACCTTTCCTGCATTGATTACGCCGATCAGGACTGCCTTTACATCTTCTCCAGCTTCATTTTTAATAACGGATTCCTCAGGGGTTACTGTTAAGGAAAGCAGTTCATTACCCCTGGCCACTGTGATATTTACGGGAATGCCTGCCCTGTTTTCTATAGTTTTTCTCAGATCTGCCCACTCTTCGAGCTCTTTTCCATCCACTGCTTTAACCATATCCCCTTTAAGCAGGCCGGCCTTTTCAGCAGGGGAGCCCTCTTTTACTATCCCTATTTCAGGTGTAAAGACCGGTTCCGGTGTAAGCTGAGGGGCACCGAAGATCGCATATAAACCAAAGAATAGAAAAAATGCGAGCACCAGATTAAAAACAGGACCTGCCGCCACAATAACTATACGCTTTAAAGGATGCTGTTTATTAAAGGCCCTCAAGGTATCCTTTTCATCAACCGGCGGGGCATCCTCTGTAAAATCATCCTCCCCCAGCATCTTTACAAAACCACCTAATGGCAGGTATCTGATGGAATACTCTGTTTCCCCGTACTCTTTTGCAACTATTTTTGGCCCGAACCCCAGGGCAAACTTGAGCACCTTGACATTGAATAACTTGGCAGCCAGAAAATGGCCCAGTTCATGAAAAAAAATCATTATCCCGAGTACGATTACAAGGGGTATAAGATAAATAAAAACTACATGACTAATGTTCTGTATAAAATCGATTAATATATCCATATATGACTCATCTTCTTAAGGGTGTTCCCCGCATTATAAAACAAAATACACAATAAAGGGGTTTTTTATTTTTTAAGCCTCCTGATCATATCCAGCGCCTTTGCCCTTGCCCAGGCATCTGCCTCTTTGACGGTTTCAATACTATCGACCTTGATAAGGCTGTGCTCCCCCATTGTCCTTTCAATAATCGTGGGTATCTGCAAAAACGTGATCTCCTCTTTTAGAAACGAGGCAACAGCAATCTCATTTGCACCGTTCATGACAGCAGGCATGCTCTCTCCCGCTTTAAGGGCATCAACAGCAAGCGTGAGGCACCTGAATTTTCCAGGGTCAGGCTCATAAAAATGGAGGCCTTTTATGGTTTCGAGCCTGAGTCTGGGCAGGTCAGTCTTAATATGTTCGGGATAGGATAGCGCATAGGAAATAGGGGTAATCATATCAGGGACGCCCATCTGGGCAATGACTGATCCATCGTTATATTCCACCATGGAGTGTATGATGCTTTCAGGGTGCACAAGCACATCAATCTGGCTAAGACTAAGATTGAAAAGCCATTTTGCCTCGATTATCTCAAGCCCCTTGTTCATTAAGGTTGCTGAATCTATGGTGATCTTTTTACCCATCTCCCAGTTCGGGTGCTTAAGTGCCATGGCAGGTGTAATATTTTCTAGCTGCGATAATGTAAAATCCCTGAACGGGCCACCCGATGCGGTCAGGATTATACGCTTGAGATCTCCCCTGTTATGACCCTGCATACATTGGAAAACTGCGCTATGTTCACTGTCAACAGGCAGTATGGATATTCCCTTTTGTTCAGCGAGCCCCATTATTATTGCACCGGCCATTACCATGGTCTCTTTGTTGGCAAGGGCAATATCCTTTTCTTTCAAGATCGCCTCATATGTGGGAATAAGCCCTGCTGCGCCGCTCATGGCAGATACAACAATATCGGCCTCATCCAGTACTGCTATTTGCTTATACCCCTCTTCACCCCAGTATATCCTGGTTTTTATCTCATCAGAAAGACTACTCCTTAAAAATTTGGCCTGATCCGACTGTGAGACTGCTACAGCAACCGGCCTGAACTCCTCGATCTGCTGCCTGATAAGGGCAATATTATTCCCGGCAGAAAGACCCACAATCCTGTACCTGTCAGGATTTGTCTTTATCACCTTTATGGTGCTTGTGCCTATTGATCCGGTAGAACCGAGTATTGAGATATTCTTCATTATTGACCGATGCGTTCTCTGAAATATTCTATGGTCTTTTTAAGACCCTCTTCCACCATCACATGTGGCTCCCACATAAGTTTTTCTTTTGCGAGGCTTATATCAGGCTGACGCCTTTTCGGGTCATCCATTGGAAGAGGTTTATATTCTATCTTTGAACCTGACCTGGTAAGCCGGATGATCATCTCAGCAAGCTCCATCATACTGTATTCAGCAGGATTCCCCAGGTTAACAGGGCCTGTAAAGCCCTTAACGCTGTTCATCATCTTTACCATACCATCTATCAGGTCATCAACATAGCAGAATGACCTTGTCTGTGAGCCGTCACCGAAAATAGTGATGTTCTCACCCTTAAGCGCCTGGACAATAAAATTACTCACCACCCTGCCATCATCAGGGTGCATCCTTGGGCCGTAGGTGTTGAATATCCTTACCACCTTTATATCAACATTGTTCTGCCTGTAGTAATCAAAGAACAGGGTCTCTGCACAGCGCTTTCCCTCATCATAGCATGCCCTTATGCCTGTTGTATTTACATTACCCCAGTAGTCTTCCCTCTGTGGGTGAATGGTCGGGTCCCCATAAACTTCGCTGGTAGATGCCTGTAGTATACGCGCCTTTACCCTTTTAGCGAGGCCAAGCATATTGATGGATCCCATGACGCTTGTCTTGGTGGTCTTAACCGGATTAAACTGGTAATGCACCGGTGATGCCGGACATGCAAGGTTATATATCTGATCAACCTCCAATAGGATCGGATTAACTATATCATGCCTGACGATCTCAAGATACCTGTTATCCATCAGGTGCAGTATGTTTTCTTTCTCACCTGTGAAAAAATTGTCAAGACATATGACATAATTACCTTCACTAAGAAGCCTTTCGCACAGGTGTGAACCTAAGAACCCTGCACCGCCTGTAACAAGCATCCTTAACCTGTCATATTTGTATTTAGCCATCCATACCTCCCTAAAAGAATCAGATGAAACTCTTTATCATCATCAGATAAATGTATAAAACAGGTACAGCAAAAAGGAGACTATCTATCCTGTCCAGGATACCCCCGTGCCCCGGAAGCAATTCCCCTGAATCCTTTATACTGAAATTCCTTTTTAGCATGGATTCAGCAAGGTCACCAACCTGCCCTGCAACAGACATGATGATTATAAGTGATATAATCGACAGATCAACAGGATGGAGCCTGAAAATTTTCAGGAACACAATTGCGGCTATTAACGCAAACACCAACCCTCCGATCGCACCCTCCCAGGTCTTTTTAGGGCTGACAGCCTCATAAAGTTTGTGTCTACCAAATAATTTTCCGCTGTAAAATGCGAAGGTATCATTTGCCGATGTGATAACCAGAAGGAAAAATATCCAGATTCCTTTTACACTGTGATTAAGGAGATAGAGCCGGTCTATCTGGACAAGCATGGCAAGTGGTACACATACATATATGAACCCGACGGCGATCCTGCCTGTCTCTGTCAGGTATTTCTCGCCTCTTAAGGGGTCGGAAAAGAGGAAACAGAGCATAGATATAATCACTAAAAGGCTGATTACCCCGGGAAGTAAAAGCACATTTCCCATGTACATAGCAAAAAACAGGGCAAGTGTAAGGATCATGCTTATTGCTTTTAAATAGATGGACATATCAGGCAGGGTGATCCTGAAAAATTCATTAAGCCCTGCTGCACTGAATAGAAACATAAAAATATAGAAGACCCATCTCGGGCTGAAACCTATGAGATAGATTACTACCGGTATTGCTACAATTGCGGTTAACCATCTTTTAAGATGCATAGTAAACTTTTAAAAGGTAATTATTACTAATCGGCAGCACCAAACCGCCTCTCCCTGTTCTGATAATCAAGCAGGGCGTTAATGTACTCCGTTTCTCTAAAGTCAGGCCATAATGTAGGCGTAACATAAATTTCAGTATATGCTATCTGCCACAAAAGAAAGTTACTTATCCTGTATTCCCCGCTTGTCCTGATGAGTAGATCAGGGTCAGGGATACCGGTAGTGTACAGGCTGTTAGAAATAATGTCATCATTAATATCTTCTATATTAAGCAGACCTGATTTCACCTTATGAGCAATCTCTTTTACAGCGCTTACTATCTCCTGCCTTGCGCCATAGCTTAAGGCAAGGGTAAGAACCATATCATTACCGGCTGAGGTCTTTTCAATTGTTTCAAACAGTACCTTTTTAGCATCGCTAGGCAGCTTATCAATGGTGCCTATTGCATTTAACCGGATGCCGTTATCAAGCATTTCAGGCAGTTCGCTTTTTAAGAATCTCTTAAGGATCTCCATCAGGGCGGCTATTTCAAGCCTTGATCTCTTCCAGTTTTCTTCAGAAAAGGCATACAGGGTAAGGTACCTGATACCGAGTTTACGGCTTGTCCTCACTATTGACCTGACCGATTCAGTACCCTCTTCGTGCCCCTTTACCCGGTTCATCATCCTTTTCTTTGCCCACCGGCCATTCCCGTCCATTATGGCGGCAACATGTTTTGGCAGTTTTTCAGGATCAAGATTGGTCATAGAAGTTTCTTTTATCTAAGTATTATCGCAAAAAGAGAGAATATCCGTTAACCGATATTATAGGTGCAGGGATATTTTTGCGGGGTAAAAGGATAACCCTGCCCCGTTGATTGTGCGGGAGCAGGGGGTATTCTATAGTTATAGACATGAATTAAAATTCTAGTATCTCTTTTTCTTTTTCAGAGGTAACTTTATCGACCTTGGAAATATAATCGTCAGTTATCTTCTGTACCTCTTCCTGGGCGCTGTGCATCTCATCTTCGGATATCTCCTTTTCATTCTTCAGTTCCTTGAAGATATCATTGGCGTCCCTTCGGTGATTTCTGACAGCAATCTTAGCCTCTTCAGCCATCTTTTTGGCCATTTTGGCAAGTTCTTTGCGCCTTTCTTCTGTAAGAGGTGGGATATTTATCCTGATAATCTTGCCGTCATTCATGGGTGTAAGCCCGAGTTCCGATTTCAGGAGGCTTTTTTCTATCTCCTTGATGATTGACTGATCCCAGGGTTTGATTGTAATCAGCCGGCTCTCCGGAACTGAAACAGATGCCACCTGGTCAATGGGCATCTGGGAATCATAACAATTGACCCTGATGCCATCAAGCAGGGCAGGTGTAGCCCTGCCGGTCCTCAGCCTTAGAAAATCCTTTTTCAATGCCTCAATGGAATTGTTCATCTTATCATGCAGATCGGAAAGTATTTCGTCTTTCATATCAGTCCCCTGTTATTAAGGTTCCAACATCATATCCTGTGACGACCTTAAGAATATTTCCCCTCTCCTTAAGACTGAACACCAGTACAGGAAGGTTATGTCCCATGGCAAGGGTAACGGCCGTCATGTCCATTACCTTCAATTCCTTTTCTATGAATTTCCTGTAAGTCAGGGTCTTATATGGTTTCAATGAAGGATCATCCTTGGGATCACGTTCATAAACGCCATCGACCTTTGTTGCCTTTAATAATACCTCGGCATCTATCTCCATTGCCCTTAAGGCCGCTGCTGTATCAGTGCTGAAAAAGGGGTTTCCTGTACCTCCGCCAAAAAGTACAACCCGCCCCTTATTCAAATGGCTTATGGCCCTCTTTCTGATAAATGGTTCCGCAACCTTGTTCATATCAATAGCAGACATGATCCGCGTCTCAAGCCCCTCGTTATTAAGTGCCTCCCCAAGGGCAAGGGCATTAATTACAGTGGCAAGCATCCCCATATGATCGGCAGGGGCGCGTTTCATACCATAGGCGTTAGAATTAAGGCCTCTGAATATGTTCCCACCGCCTATCACTACAGCGACCTGAACACCCTCACTATGGACATCCCGAATCTCCTGGGCCACATCCTTGAGGGTGTCAGCATCAATCCCGTAATTGTTTTTGCCCATAAGGGCCTCACCGCTTATCTTAAGCAGTATACGTTTAAAACGGGCAGTTTTTTTATCCATTATTCTCCCCAAGCTGGAAACGTACAAAGCGTCTGATAATAATATTTTCACCAGTCTTGGCTATAAGATCGTTAAGAAGATCCTGGATAGTAATATCCGGGTTCTTTACATACTGCTGTCCAAGAAGAGTAGTCTCAGCGTAAAATTTATTTATTTTACCTTCAACGATCTTCGGAAGGACATTCTCCGGCTTTCCTGATTCCCTTGCCTGTGTCATATAGATATCCTTTTCCTTTTCAAGGATATCAGCAGGAATCCCATCGCGGTTTACAGCTATAGGGTTGCTTGCAGCGATATGCATGGCGACATTCTTCACAAACTCGGTAAAATCGCTGCTCTTGCCTGAAAAATCGGTTTCACAGTTGACCTCTACAAGAACACCTATCTTACCGCCGGCATGGATATATGATTGGACCTGACCCTCGGATGTTGACCTGCCACCCCTTTTCATGGCTGTTGCAATGCCCTTTTTCCTTAAGTATTCGATCGCCTTTTCTATATCCCCGTTGCTCTCCTTAAGGGCCGTCTTGCAGTCCATCATGCCGACCCCTGTCCTCTCCCTTAATTCCTTAACTACAGATGCTGTTATTTCCAATTATTAGTCCTCCATATCATCGTCGTCATCGTCGTCATCGTACATTGTTTCTTTCTTGTTAACTATGATTACCTCTGGGCCGGCCTTCTTTACCTCTGGTACTACAGGGGCTTGAGGTTCAGGCTTTTCAACTTCTTCCTTCTGCATCTCAGCCTCTGCCCTTAGCTTTTCTTCTGCCATAGCATGCCCTGCAATACAGGCATCAGCTATTTTAGAGCAGAGCAGCCTTATGGATCTGATAGCATCATCATTTCCGGGAATTACGTAATCTATATCATCAGGATCACAGTTAGTATCTGTAATGGCAATAACAGGAATCCCTATCTTTTTTGCCTCTTTTACGGCTATGTGTTCCCTTTTGGGGTCAACTATAAATACGGCCCCTGGTAGTTCATCAAGATTCTTTATACCGCCCAGGTTCTTTTCAAGCTTTACCATCTCCCTTTCCATTATAAGGGCCTCTTTCTTGTTATATCTATTTATAGAACCGTCTTCGAACATCTTTTCAAGATCTTTCAGACGGGCAATACTCTTTTTTATGGTCTGGAAATTGGTAAGGGTCCCGCCCAGCCAGCGGTTTGCCACATAAAACATCCCGCATCTTTCGCTCTCTTCAATTATAGAATCATGGCTCTGTTTTTTTGTCCCGACAAACAGTACCGGATAACCTTCAGACACGGTCTTTACAACAAAATCATGGATAGCGCTGAAGAGCTTTACAGTCTTCTGCAGGTCTATAATGTGGATACCATTTCTGGAACCAAAAATATATGGTTTCATCTTTGGATTCCAGCGCTTTGTCTGATGACCGAAATGCACACCTGCTTCAAGTAATTCCTTCATGTTAAGTACTACACCCATTAATTCCTCCTCATAATCCGGGATATTTTTATTTATATCCCTCTCCCACGGTTAAACCTCCGCTCGGGCACTGGCGAACTCCCATATGGTGGGGCACCGGGGCTAGTCCCGAACGTGCGAATTTGTACAAATCGGGTTGAATAAACAACCCTTTTTACATATTATTCATATGCAAAGAACTGGTCATATTAACAATCATTAAGGATTTTTTGCAAGAAAAAAATGCCTATATTTTAACCCATGTAGAGACAGGTTTAAAACCTGTCTCTAAACATTTATTAATTTATATAAATGACATTGGATGATATTATGTTATAAATGTAACAAGATAGCAATAACGAGGAGATTATAGATTGAACAACTCTGAGTATTTGAACAAAATAAAAAAAGGGCTTGATGAGGCAGAAGGAAAAAGGCTCTCAAAATATGCCTGTCTGAGTAAAACCGCTGTCAGGAGAGACGAGGAGGAGAATATCTTTAAGGGTCACCGTCAGAATTTTTCCCTCGACACAGACAGGATACTCCATTCAATGGCCTATTCAAGGTATATTGACAAGACCCAGGTCTTTTATCTCGTTAAAAATGACCATATTACCCACAGGGTGCTGCATGTTCAGCTTGTTTCAAAGATATCACGCACAATAGGCAGGCTTTTAATGCTTAATGAAGACCTTATAGAGGCAATAGCCCTTGGCCATGATATCGGTCATGCACCATTCGGTCATGACGGCGAGAGGTTCCTTTCAAGGCTTTCATTAGATTACGGGATCGGCCATTTTCAGCATAACCTGCAAAGCGTCAGGTTCCTTGAAAAGATAGAAAGAAAAGGTCGCGGCTGGAACCTCACACTCCAGGTGCTGGACGGCATACTCTGCCACGATGGTGAGATACATAATAAAAAACTCCACCCTGAAGCAGGTAAAAATTTTGAGATAATGGCTAAAGAGATAAGTGAAAAGGAGAAAGACCCCCATTTTGAGATCCTCCCCATGACCATTGAGGGGTGTGTGGTGCGCATGGCCGATACCATAAGCTATGTAGGGAGGGATATAGAGGATGCCATCAGGCTGGGGATAATCAAAAGGCAGGATATCCCTGAAAACTGCCGGAAAAGCCTTGGAGAGACAAACGGGACAATAGTCTATTCCCTTGTTGAAGACCTTGTAGAAAACAGCCTTGATAAACCCTATATCTGTTTCAGTGATAAGATCAGCAGCTCATTAAAGGAGCTAAAGGATTTTAACCGTGACAGGATATACATGAGTGAGACCTTCTTTAAACAGACGGCAAAACTGGAGCTTATGTTCAGGCTTATGTTTGAAAGATACTATGAGGATCTCAAAACCGAAAATAACAGTTCCGAGATATATGGCGAATATCTCAGGGGAATGAGTGAGGAGTACAGGGAGACAAGTTCAAAGGCCATGGTTGTAAGTGATTTCATGGCAGGTATGACAGATGAATATTTTCTTTCCCAGTGCCACAAGTACCTGTTCCCTGAAATAAAAGCTGCACCATTGCAGTCTCACGGATTTATGGACTGACATTATTATGGAGATTAGTACATCCTTATCCATTATTATGCGGGTAAAGGATTTCGGCGAATCAGACCTTTTAATAACCCTTTTTACTCCGTCGGAAGGAAAGATAAAGGGGATAGCAAAGGGGGCGCGCCGGAGCAGGAGACGCTTTGTAAACTGTCTGGATATCTTCTCTCTTGTAAATATGGAATACAGCCTCAAAAAAAAAGATGGCCTCTATTTTTTACACTCTGGCAAGCTCATTGATGCTTACCCGGGTTTAAGAAAGGATTACAACACCCTTATAAGGGCAAGCTACATGATAGAGCTTACTGAGATACTTTTTCCATGGCACCTTGCTGACAAAGGCATGTTTGATACCCTCATGAACTCCTTTGAGTTACTTGATAAGGGCGGCAATACCGATATTGTTACAATATTTTTTGAACTGGCAGCCATGGCCCTTGGCGGGTACAGCATAAACCTTGAAAAGTGTTCTATATGCGGCAGGGCATATAAAGGTGTTGGGACAGCGGTCTTCAGACCGGATACAGGCGGGATAGCCTGCATGAGGTGTCAGGGGATAACAAAAGCAACGCCTGGCTTGAGCCCTGACACGGTAAATATGATAAAAAAAATTCAGGCAGGCCTGTCAAAAGAATGTTATGATGACTGCGAATCAAAGGATTTCTTAAATGAGATCAGGCCGGTATTGAAACTCCACAGGGAATACAGGCTGGAAAACAGGCCAAGAACCGCAGGTTACCTGGAATAACCATTTTAAGGCATAGAGCCCCTTTAATAGAAAAAACAATGACATTCTGATCTGGTCTAATCAGACTATATTGCATCAGGAGGTAGTTATTATTCTGATAACAAATATTTCAGAGGCCAAAGCCCAATTGTCATCACTTATTGAAAAGGTAAAAGCAGGTGAGGAGGTAATAAAAGGAAAAGCAGGAAGACCTTTTATCAGGTTGGTAAAATTTGAGATTAAAGATGTCCGTCGAACCCCCGGTGCACTTAAAGGAAATATTACAATAGCGGAAGATTTTGATGATTTGTCATCTGATATTGCCAAGGCATTTGGGATGGAAGAATATAACCGGACCCAGCAGACGACTTGACAGAATGTAACTTTAAATGAATACTAAAGTTTTCAGTGGAAACTGAGCCTCATAATCCACTCACCTCGTCATTACCCGACTTGATCGGGTAATCCAGTTTTGTTTCACATCCCCAAGATAACATCTTCGCCACTCTTTACCAATCATTCTCATGATATTATTCGTAGGGTGGTACTCTTGTCCCGCCATAACTTTAACGACGGCGGATTATGTGCCATCGTGTTTTATCTATTTTTTAAAACAGCCTTTTATCATCTTAATCCGCCCTCGCACAAAGCTTTGGCAAAACAAGGAGCTGATTTCTTAAAAACCCTTCCCGGATAAACATCCTTATATTTTTTGACAAAATCAATAGTATATGGTTTAAAACAGACCGTCTAACATTTGGTATTACTTTTATTATTTGCACTATTTTCTGTTTTTGTATCACCATTCTTTTGATTATGAAAAATATCTTTTTTAACAAGTGGATATGGTTTTTATTATGCTATAAATCCCATATCGGAAAATTTACCAGCTATGCATATATCTCCCGCGCTACACGCGGAGAAGCAGGAGCATGAAACCGACTCGCACCTGTGGTGCGGCGGCTCAGCACCCCATTAATCGCCTAGAGAAAATACAATGGATTTTAAACTTCGAAATGTAAAAGAAAACGACTTTGACTGGCTTTACGACTTGAGAAGGCAGACGATGTCAAAGTATATAAATGACTCAGGCGAAGAGTTTAATATAGAGACTCAATCTAACAGAATCATGAAAGAATTTAAGTCTATAAAAATTATCAAGAATGATAATCAAGACATTGGCATGTTAAAGGTAAAACGTAGCTCCGATAAATGGGAAATCATTCAAATTCAACTTCTCCCTGGTTTTCAGCGTATGGGAATTGGCACAAAAATAATTAATAACCTTCAAGCTGAGGCATTACAACAAGATGTAGCAATCTTTCTGAATGTTCTAAAGGTAAATCCGGCAAAACGACTATATAAAAGACTTGGATTTAAAGCGGTCCAAGAAAATGAAAAGTCGTATACAATGCGTTACAGCGCTTAACCTGGCGTTCTACCCGGCCCGCGACGATTATGCTGTGCGGGCCGGTATACTACTCGGTAGTAAACAATGAAAGATGTGACAACCATGATCCGCGAATTCAATGCTACTGATTTACTCCCGCTTCATCGTATGATTTGTGAGACTATTGATGCTTCCTATCCGGTAATATATCCACCACGTGCGGTGATGTTTTTTAAAGAGCATCATTCGATTAGAGAGATTACTAAACGGAGCTCGGCCGGAAAGATACTGCTTCTCATATCTGAACAAGATGGATCCATCCTGGCAACCGGCTCAATTATTGGATCCGAAATAGCAGGAGTCTTTGTGAGCCACGCTCATCAGCGGCAAGGTTATGGGAAGGCCATAATGGCTCGGCTTGAGCAAATGGCAAAGTACAATGGCATCTCAAAGCTAACCTTGAGTATATCTTTACCATCAAAGCAATTCTATGAACGTCTCGGCTATAAAGTTCTTGCTGAGCGCGTTATTGATGTTGGCGGAGGAGAGCGATTAAAGTACTGGCCTGGAGAAAAAGAGTTAGATCGACTGTAGCTTTTTTACTCCGTGTTATCTCCTTTATTGAAGGGAAAAAACCCGAGCGCTCTGGCAATTCGGGGCCACCGAGACTCAAGGTCTTCGATGGTATATTCAGTAAAGGATCATTTAATTGCTGACCAAAATGGTATGCATTCCGGATTAGTTAAGACTTTTTCGGAATAGACTCCGAATCAGCCAATGTTTTTTCAACTGACTATAGCGACATTCATCAAAGTATTATGCAAAAAAATATAGGTATTTATACTTGAAAACAGATTGGATTAAATTTATTATGGACTTAATCTTTTCAGGTTTTTGTCGGTCTATTAATAAATGTTGGGTATGTTTTTTCTTTGAGGTAAAATCCTCACTAACAATTATATAGCGCTCTCTTCGTTTTATTTGGTGGGGAATATATGAAACAGAGAAAAATATTCGGTATCAGAAGATGATACGAAGGTTCCTGGATGGATATGCAACACATCGAAAAAGAAATGGAAAAGAAAATCAAAGAGCTTGAAACCCAACTTGAAATTGAAAAAGAGGACAAAATCAGGCTGCTTGAAGAGGTTGAAGAGCTAAGGCAGATCAGGACATATTATAATGTCCTGATGCAGAATACCGAGGACTATATTCTTATCTGTGATAGTAACGGGGTATCTCAGGCATTTAATGCGAAATATAAACAAAGGGGAGAAGAGCTATTAAATATTGAAATAAAACCAGGGATCCAGTCCCATAAACTGTCGGGAAATGCTGAAGCAATAAAATACTGGGATTCGTTACAGAAAAGGGCGTTAAAGGGGGAGCAGTTTATTGCGGAATACAACGATGAAGAGAGAGATATCTATTTTGAGACCCTCTTTTCTCCCATTAAGGAGGACGGAAAGGTAACAGGTTTTACAGAGATCACCCGAAATATTACAGCACGCAAACGCATTGAAAAGGCATTAGTAGAAAGTGATTCATTCAGCTCAAGCCTGCTTGAGTATTCACCAACTGCAATAGTGGTCTACAACCCTGATACATCTGTAAGGTATGTAAACCCGTTTTTTGAAAAACTTACCGGGTTTTCCTCAGAGGATGTGCTGGGGTTAAAGCTCCCTTACCCGTGGTCGGTTGATGATGCAAGATATGGCTCTATTGCAAAAAGGCAAAAGGAGGGGGTAAAAAGGAGCGAACGTGAATACAGAAAGAAAAATGGCGAACACTCATGGGCCGAGATAGATGTTACCCCTATATATAAAGATGGTGAATTGCTCTATTCACTTGGGACATGGATCGATATCAGTGACAGGAAAAACGCGGAGCATGAAAAAGAAAAGCTCCAAAAACAGCTTCAGCAGGCCCAGAAGATGGAGGCCGTCGGGAACCTGGCCGGAGGTGTAGCCCATGACTACAACAATATATCAAGCGTAATAATGGGATATGCTGAACTGGCCTTAACAACGGTTAAACCGGACGACCCTCTGCACGGTTATATTAACCGCATCCTGGATGCCTCAAAACGCGCAGCAGATATCACAAAACAGTTGCTTGCCTTTGCACGGAAACAGACTATTGCACCAAAGGTGCTTGACCTGAATGAAACAATAGAGGGAATGCTTTCCATGATACAACGTCTGATAGGTGAAGATATTGATCTTGCCTGGATACCCGCAAAAGAGACCTGGCCGGCTAAAATAGACCCCACTCAAGTAGATCAGATACTGGTAAATTTATGTGTCAATGCCAGGGATGCAATAGAAAATACCGGCAAGATTACTATCGAAACAGCAAATATCATATTTGATGAAGAGTACTGCGCTGAACATCTTGGGTTCAAGACAGGAGAATATGCAATGATTGCTGTGAGTGATGACGGGATCGGGATGACTCCCGAACAGCAGGAAAAAATCTTTGAGCCCTTTTTTACCACAAAGGAGATCGGGAAGGGAACAGGGCTTGGCCTTTCAACTATATACGGGATTGTCAAGCAGAACAATGGTTTTATAAATGTATACAGTGAACCGGGTAAAGGCACTACATTCAGGATATATCTCCCTAAAGAAGAGAGTACCCAGCCAGTCAAACCTGCTGAAAAAAAGGTAATGACTCCATCTTCTGGTCATGGTCAGACAATAATGGTTGTTGAGGATGATAATGCCATCCTGGAACTCATTGAGATGATACTTAAAAAACTTAAATACAATGTTTTGTCTGCATCATCCCCTAAAGAGGCAGTCATCCTTGCAGAAGGATACAAAGGGAAGATTGATCTGCTGATTACAGATACAGTAATGCCAGGGATGAATGGACGCGAACTCGCAAATGAAATGTGTAAAAAGTATACTGATATCAAGGTGCTTTTCATGTCAGGATATACTGCGAATGTTATTATCCACAGAGGGGTTTTAGATGAAGGTATAAACTACATAGCCAAGCCCTTTTCGCTGGATGCCTTTGCAGCAAAAGTGAAAGAGGTGCTGGAGAGTTAAAAAGAAAACACCATCCAGATGGAAAATAATTGATTATAATGATGCGTACTTCAATACGATAAGGATTGAAGAAAATCGGCACCTGACCTTATCTCAATCCCATTTTCTATTTTCTGCTGCTTGAGATGCAGGACAGTCTGTAATCCCTTGATACCATATTTTTTGTTAAAATACAGGATCGCCTTTCCAGGCACGGGGTCTGATCTTTTTGCCTCTATTAACAGTTCAGGCCTTTCTCCATTTACCAGGCAGAAATCCACCTCTGTGCCTTCCTTTGTTCTCAAGTAGTTTAGCGACCAGGGCCTGCCCAGATAATCGACCATTCCATAGACATGCTTTAGAAGACTCAATGCTACCAAATTTTCAAAACGGACATCCTCATCACCCTCTACCATGCCTGTATCAAAAAAATATATCTTAGGCTCTTTGACAATGGAGCGTGCAATATTTTTAGAGAAAGGAGAAACCCTGAAGATAATGTAAAGTGCCTCAAGAATCTGCATATATTTCTTTACTGTATTTACTGCAACACCAGCATCCTCAGCTATTGATTTATATGAAACAGGAGAAGAGACCCTTGAGCGCAGCAGATTCAATACCAGTTGAATAGTCTTAAGATGATGTATGTTTTCAAAGTCCAGGATATCAGTACGGATAAGACCATCAATATACTGCATGCGCCAGCGGTCAGCATCAACATCGTTCTCTGCAAGAAAAGGTTCCGGAAAACCGCCCCTTTTCATGAACATCTCAAGATTATCTGTGCCTGTCTCAGATGGTGAAAGGGGGAGGAGCCTGGGGGTAAAATATCTGCCGGCAAGTGAGTCACCTCCATGCCTGAATGTCTCAAGCCTTGCACTTCCGGTAACAAGGATCATCATATGTTCAGGTTTTGTGTCAAATACACCCTTTAGATAGTTCTTCCATCCCGGCATCTTGTGGATCTCATCCAGTATCAGGAGCCCGGTCCTGGGAAGCCATGCCTCCTTTTTAATGATCTTCCGATCATCAAGGCTGTCATAGTTCAGGTATACACTGTCTGAAAATGACCCTGCAATTTCCTTAGCGAGCCAGGTCTTACCAACCTGTCGCGGACCGGTTAAAAACACCATCTTTTTTTTTAGATCTTTAAGAATGAGTTCCTTCTGTTTTCTCTCCATTTCATATTCTTTGATATTTTTTGACTATTATGCAACAGATTGCAATATAGTCGAGACTATTTTGCAATCTGTTGAAATTTAGTCGGATCTTAAGAGTTTTATTTACTGATAAAAAATGCCAGTAAATGGGATTTTTTTGGAAGGGTTTAATTAAAAGCATCTATATGAAGTACAGGCAGGGATCAATCACCTATATGCAGAATATCAATAATATCTGCCATGAGTTCATCACTGTCAAAGGAAAAGGATACAACGCCCCTCTTCACCTCAAAAGATTCCAGGTTGCAGCTATACTGGTCCGCAACCTCAACAAGCAATTCACGAAAGCTCTCTGCAACCGGGTGCTGGGGGTCATCAACATCCTTTGAAAACATCTCTACTTCAATAACGCCCATATATGTAATTCCTTTTCATTATGATGCGTTGAGACTAACAGATAAAACTTACGAATACAAGCATACATAGGGCAAAATTTAATATTGACAATTCAATCGCTTATGTTAGCTTAACCGCCTAATTACTATATCTGATTTAACCTGAAAAGGAACAAAGGGATTTCCTGTACAGGAAAAGAATCAGATTTTTAAGATTATTGATCAGTATACCCCTGATCTCATACATAATCTGGAATAAGGAGATAAAAAAATGAAGGTTTTAGTAAGCGATACCCTTTCAGAGGTAGGATTAAAGATTTTCAGAGAGACGGACGGCATTGAGCTTGATTACAAGACAGGCCTTCCCCCGGAGGAATTAAAAAAGATTATAGGGCAGTATGACGGACTTGCCATAAGAAGTGCAACAAATGTTACCGCCGACATAATCAATGCAGCAACAAACCTGAAGGTAATCGGCAGGGCCGGTATCGGTCTGGATAACGTGGATATCCCCGCTGCCAGCAGCAAAGGCATAGTCGTCATGAACACACCTGACGGCAACACCATCACGACCGCTGAACACACCATGTCCATGATTATGTCCCTTGCAAGAAACATCCCCCAGGCAACAGCATCACTCAAGGCCGGGAAATGGGAAAAGAACAAACTCGAAGGAAGGGAGCTGTTCAATAAGACCCTGGGATTAGTGGGCGCAGGCCACATAGGTCAGATAGTTTCTGACAGGGCACAGGGCATGAGGATGAAGGTAATCGTTTATGACCCGTACCTCAAACCCGAGATAGCGGAAAAACTCTCCATAGAACCGGTATCACTTGACGACCTCCTTAAAAGGTCTGACTTTATCACCGTTCACACCCCAAAAACCCCGGAGACAACAAACCTTATAAATAAAGATACCATCGCAAAGATGAAAAAGGGCGCCATGATCATCAACTGCGCCAGAGGCGGTATCGTCAATGAAAAGGACCTGTTCGATGCACTCAAGTCAGGTTACCTTGGAGGCGCCGCAGTGGATGTCTTTGAAAAAGAGCCCCCGGGAATGATACCCCTTATGGAACTCTCAAATTTCATATGCACCCCTCACCTTGGTGCATCCACATTTGAGGCACAGGAAAATGTGGCAAAGGATGTTGCAGAGCAGATAGTAGACTTCCTCATTAACGGCACAGTAAAGAATGCTGTAAATGTACCTTCTGTCAGTTCAGAGCTTATGTCTATCCTGAAGCCCTATGCCACCCTGGTGGAAAAGATGGGTATATTTCATACACAGCTCGCAGACAGCAGTATAGATGAGGTGCATATCAACTATTCAGGCATAGTGGCTGAATATGATGTCAAACCCCTTACCTCCGCGACCTTGAAGGGTCTATTAACCCCCATTCTCAAGGATGATGTAAACTTTATCAATGCATCGTTTATAGCCAAGAACAGGGGCATCAAGGTTATTGAGTCCAAATCAAATACCTCAGAAGACTTTGCAAGTCTGATCTTCATCAAGGTTAAATACCGCGATGGCGAAAACGTGATTTCAGGGACCATCTTCGGTAACACAATGCCAAGGATACTTAGAATCAATGATTTTTATCTTGAGGCAATACCTGAGGGTCATAACCTGCTTCTCCACAATCTTGATGCACCGGGCATAATAGGCAGGATCGCCACCACACTGGGCGATAATGGAATAAATATAGAGAGGATGGCTGTGGCGCAGGATAAAAAGAACAACAGGAACATCATACTACTGGCCACTGATGCCCCAATCAATGACAGCATGTTGAAAAAATTAGGCAACCTTGAAAACGTATTCTCAGTTAATAAAATAGAATTATAAAAGGAGCATGAAAATGGAAACAGAGGGCAAGGGATTTACAGTAAAGGACAGGAGATCCTTTGGCGAAGAAGGTGATTTTAAGGAACCAAAACCGGCTGAAAAGCCAGCATCGGAAACAAAGGAGGAGAAAAAGCCAAAAGAGGAACACGAGGCCCCTCCCCTGCCGGAGGTAAACTTCAACTCGTTGATTTTCAGCCTGAGTTCATCTGCCCTTTTGGCCCTGGGAGAGATTGCCGACCCCCAGACAGGGGAAAAGAGAGAAGATCTCCCCATGGCAAAGCATTCTATTGATATTATTTCCATGCTCAAGGATAAGAGCAAAGGTAATCTTGATAATGAAGAGCAAAAATTTATCGACAGTATGCTTGCTGACCTAAGGCTCAGGTATGTAAAGGCGGTAAACAGCAAAAAATAGATAAATATATTTGCTTAATTTACCTGATTTTATTCTTATTGATCTCCTGATAAATTGTCTAAATTCGGGGAGATAACAGGTAGAACCGGACAGGGCAGAGGAGATAATTCACCCTCTGCCCTGTTTTATTAACGTCAACCCGATGGAGTATGCATAATTGATGGCAAAATCGATCAGCATAAAGGCACCTGCCAAGATTAATGCGCGCCTGGAAATAACAGGCAAGCGGCCTGACGGATACCATGATCTTTTTTCAATAATGATACCTGTTGAGCTGTTTGACCATATTGATATAAGGCTCAATGATTCGGGGCAAATAACCTTTAAAAGCTCAGGGTTTCTGGTCCCTGATGACCCAACTAATCTTGTATACAGGGCAGTAAAACTCTTTTATGCAAGGGCAGACGTTGAAAAAAAGGGGGTTGATATTGTTTTAACAAAAAACATCCCGGTTGCAGCTGGTCTCGGGGGCGGTAGCAGTGATGCAGCATCCACTCTCCTTGCCCTTAATGAGCTTAACTTATTTCCGCTTACGGAAAATGACCTGCTTCAGCTTGCATTGTCTCTCGGTGCTGATGTACCCTTTTTTATCAAAGCTCAGCCATCCATTGCAACAGGTATAGGTGAAATACTTGAACCTATTGATACCTGGCCTCTATTCTGGTACCTGATAATCACCCCGCAGCTTGAGGTATCAACGGCATGGGTCTATCAGAATTACAAAATGAAGTTGACATCAAATAAATATGACTATATAAGAAAAAGTTTAAAAAATGGTGATATTATCATCACGGAAATATTAAAAAACGACCTCGAAAAGGTTACCTGTACAAGCTTTCCTCTTATTTCTGCGCTTAAAAGAAGGATAATGGATACAGGTGCTGAAGGGGCAATGATGTCGGGCAGCGGGCCCTCTGTTTTTGGCGTATTTAAATCCCGTGAAAAGGCTGCTTCAGCCATGAAGCTGTTTGCTTCAGATGATCTGAGGCACCTTGATGTTGCAAAGGGATATATAAAAAAGACTGCCTGATTAGTATACTGGGGTGTCGTCAAGCGGTAAGACACGGGCCTTTGGAGTCCGCATTCGGAGGTTCGAATCCTCCCACCCCAGCCATTGATAGCGGATATTTTTAAAAAAAAGGGAGTATTGCAGATCATCATGAAGGTATTTGGCGGAACATCCAACCCGATTTTGACACAGGAGGTATGTAATTACCTGGGTATTGAACCAGGTAAAATTACAGCAAAGACATTCAGTGACGGCGAGACACAGATAGAAATCCATGAAAACATCAGAAACAGGGATGTATTTGTAATTCAATCAACCTGCACACCCGTAAATGACAACCTGATGCAGTTGCTCATTATCATGGATGCCCTTAAAAGGGCCTCTGCAAAACGTATAACCGCGGTAATCCCCTATTACGGTTATGGTCGTCAGGACCGCAAAGTAAAGCCGAGGGTGCCCATATCTGCAAAACTTGTTGCAGACCTTATTACAACCGCCGGTGCAGACCGTGTTATTTCCCTGGATCTTCATGCCGGACAGATACAGGGTTATTTTAATATCCCAGTGGACAACCTCTTTGCCGCACCACTGCTATTAAAATATATGAAAACCCATTTTCATGACAACCTTGTTATCGTTTCACCCGATGCAGGCGGTGTGGAAAGGGCAAGGGCATTTGCAAAACGACTCTCTGCTTCACTGGCCATCATAGATAAAAGAAGAGATGCCCCGAATGTTTCAGAGGCCATGAACATAATAGGCGAGGTAGATGGCAAAACAGCCATTATACTGGATGACATGGTGGACACGGCAGGCACACTGGTACAGGGTGCTGCGGCCCTCAAAAAGAGAGGGACAAAAGAGATCTTCGCATGCTGTACACACCCTGTTCTTTCAGGACCGTCAATTGAAAGGCTTGAAAATTCGGAGATAAACCGGCTTGTGGTCACAAATACTATCCCTCTGAGTGAGGCATCTAAAAAATGTTCAAAGATTGTGACACTGTCAGTGGCTGAGTTGATCGGCGAGGCGATAAGAAGGATATATTATTCACATTCAGTAAGCACCTTGTTTGTATAGTAAAAACACCTTAAAAGGTTTTATATGATTGTGATTTTAAGTTTTGATAGTTATAAACACCCCGTATAACCGGGAAGTAAATATTAGGGCATATTTGCCCTACACAGGAGGATAAAATGGCACAATATCAGTTAGCTGTAAAGGTACGGGATACCAAGGGTAAAGGGGCAGCTAAAAAGATGAGAAAAGAAATGGATATACCGGGCATTTTTTACGGGGCAGACACCGAGCCTCTTATGGTAAGCTTTAAAGACGGTGAGCTTCGCAAGATTCTGAAAAATGCGGCCAGTAAAAATATAATTATGTCGCTTCAGATTGAGGGCGGTAAAGATACCGGCTCAAAACTGGTGATCTTAAAAGAACTGCAGTCAGATCCCCTTAAGGATAAATACATACATGCAGACTTTTGTGAGATTTCACTGGATAAGGAGTTGACACTCAATGTCCCTGTTGTACTTATAAATACGCCTGCCGGAGCAGCACTTGGCGGGGTACTTCAGCATGTAAGACGTGAACTTACAATTAAGTGTCTGCCTGACAAGGTAATAGAAAAGATCGAGGTCGACGTCTCCAGCCTTGGCATCGGTGACTCATTGCATATCCGTGATGTTGTCTTCCCTGAAGGTATCACCTCAACCCAGGAAGATCACCTCACGGTAGCGGTCGTAAACGCCCCGGCCGCAGCAGAGAAGGCCGCACCTGGTGAAGAGGGTGTAGAGGGCGAAGAGGGTGAAGAGGCAAAGGCAGAAGAGGGAAAAGAGGCAAAAGAGGTAAAAGAAAAATAAGTGACTTTTAAGTGGACTTGATAGTTGGCCTAGGCAACCCCGGTAGAATTTACTCCCATACCAGGCATAATATAGGGTTTATGGTTATAGACTCGATATGCCGGAATATGGGGGTAAAGCTTAAAAGCCGCAAATTCCATTCAAAAAATGCTGTTGTGGAAAAATATGGAAGGGAATTGATACTCCTGAAGCCTGCCACATACATGAATCTGAGCGGAAAATCAGTTAAGGCATGCGCTGATTTTTATCATATAGAGAGTAATAACATACTGGTAATACATGACGACCTTGATCTGCCATTAGGGCGCATCAAGGTCGCAGGCCAGGGCGGCGCAGGTGGACACAGAGGCATAAGATCCATAATTGAATACCTTTCAGAAGCAGCCTTTCCCAGGATAAAAATAGGGATAGGAAGACCTGAACAGGGCGAACCGATAGAAGAGTTCGTGCTCTCCCCCTTTTACGCCCACCAGACCGAAATATTAAAAAAAGTGATCGATTTATCGAGCAGGGCCTGTGACCTTTTTCTTTCAGAGGGAATAATAACAGCCATGAACCGTATCAATGCAAATAAAGTCAGTAACATGGAGGATATCAACGAATGAAGGGATTAACCGATTTAGCCCCGTTCTTTGGTATTGTAAGCCTGATAATAGCATGGTTCATGTATGCACATATCAAAAGAGAGCCTAATGGAAAAAATAAAATACAGGAACTGGAAGAAATGATCCATGAAGGGGTCATGGTATTTCTGATTAAGGAATACTCTGTACTAGCTGTTTTTAATCTGGCTGTATTTATAATCCTCTGGTTTATCCTGACTGGCTGGCAGACATCCGTTTCCTTTGTGTCCGGGGCGCTGTGCTCAATAACTGCATATTATTCAGGCATGACCGCAGCCTTAAGGGGTAGCGTAAGAACATCCGAGGCGGCAAACAGATCGGGTCGCAGTAAGGCCATAAAAATAGCATATTTTTCAGGATCGGTCATGGGTCTTGCAATCGCTGGCCTGGCTCTTATCGGGGTCGGCATATGGTTTTTTATATATGGCAACGATACAGTTCAAATCCGCTGTATCACCGGGTTTGCCTTTGGCGCCAGTTCAGCAGCACTCTTTGCCCGCGTCAGCGGAGGTATCTATTCAAAGGCAGCGGCCTCTGGCACTGATATCGCATGCAGGGTGGAAGCAGGCATCCCTTTTGATAACCCGAGAAACCCCGGGGTTATTGCAGGTCACGTCGGGGTTAATGTCGGGGAGATCGCAGGAACGGGTGCTGATATTTTTGAATCATTTACAGGCTCATTAATTGCTGCAATTACTATAGGGGCCACCCTTTCAGTTTCTTCTAACTTAATCTCCATTTTCCCTGATCTCGCTGGTGTAGCTAAAGAAGAGGCTGTGAAGATAATCCGGCTTAAATATATGGCAATGCCGGTACTGATAGTTATAGCGGGCCTCCTGAGTTCAATTGCAGGTCTGTTTTCAATAAAAATCTTCAAACGCACAAATCCTGCATTAGCACACAGATATACAATATTTTTTGCAGCGGGGATCTTTGTTATAATAACCGCATCCATCACCGCAGGCTTCAGGATGCCTTTTGGTATTTTCTGGGCCATGCTTTCCGGATTAATATGCGGTATAATAACAGGGCTCTCAACCGGATATTTTACATCAGGAGACCAGGCGAGACATATTGCAGAACAGAGTAAAACAGGGTCTTCAACAGTGATAATAGCCGGGCTTGCAACCGGTATGCGGTCAGCATATATCCCGATCTTATGTATCTGCGCAGCTACATTTTTTGGATACATGGCATCCGGAATATACGGCATAGCCATTTCTGCTGTAGGCTTGCTCGCCACTACAGGGATCACTATTACGGTTTACACCTTTAGCCAGATATCTGACAATGCACACAGCATATCTGAGATGGCCGGTCTTGACCCTGAAACCATAAGTATTACTGAATATCTTGACGCTTCCGGGGGGGCAACACCATCTGCCGGAAAAGGTTTTACCATAGTTTCAGCAGCCATGACAGGCCTTGCCCTTTATTTCGCATTCACTCAGTTAATACAGGCGACACACCCCGAAATACCGGAACTTGTAATTGATATCAAAACCCCCATTGTTCTTATAGGGGTCTTTATCGGTACATTGATACCGATGATATGGGCAGCACTTCTGATGACATCGGTTGGCAGGGCCTCACTATCAATTGTTGAAGAGATCAGACGCCAGTTCATGGAAATCCCCGGTCTTCTTGAAGGAAGGATAGGTGTAAAGGGAGATCCCCGGATATGTGTCTCCTTGACCGCTTCCTCTGCCCTGAAAGAGATGCTGGCACCTGGTTTAATTGCAATAGTCACACCCCTGGCAGTGGGATTTATTCTCGGCCCGACAGCCCTTGGCGGCACCATTATCGGCGCAATAGCGATGGGGACTATCCTTTCCATTTTCATGTCAAATTCCGGAAGTGCCTGGGATAACGCTAAAAAATATATAGAAGAGGGTAATGTGGGGGGAAAAGGGTCGGATAATCATAAGGCCGCAACAGTCGGTTATACTGTAGGTGGTCTGTTCAGGGATACATCAGCCCCGGCAATCAATATCCTGATAAAACTCATAGCAGTTATTTCACTTGTTTTGGCTCCTGTACTTCCGGCGGCTGGGTTATTACAGTAACCCCTGTGGTATTGATCAAAACTTCCTGATTACCCTTGCGTCATAAAAAAGAATTTATAAAAATGTGCCTTCTATTTTCAAAGAAAATATTTAATTGGCTTTTCTGAAATCTGAACTCGACAATCCTCTAAATATATGATATGAAGGATAAATTTTTTAATTGTTGTGCTTTATACATTTGCATAATTAATATTTAATTAGCCTAACATGGAGTAATTGATGTTCAAAGAAGGTGATTTAGCGGTATACCCTGCACATGGAGTTGGTATAATAGAGACAATAGAGACCAAAGAAATCTCAGGATGCAGACAGGATTTTTATACAATCAGAATTCTTGATAATAATATGAAGATAATGGTTCCAACTCATAATGTGGATAATGTCGGCTTAAGGGAGATTATAGGCCAGAAGGAGATCCCAAAACTATACTCCATCCTCAAGAAAAGAGATATGGTGATAGATAATCAGACATGGAACCGCAGGTATCGGGAATATATGGATAAGATAAAGACCGGTTCGGTCTTTGAGGTGGCAGAGGTTTACCGTGACCTGCTTATGCTTAAAGAGGAAAAGGACCTCTCATTCGGCGAAAGAAAGATGCTTGATACGGCAAGAAGCCTTCTGGTTAAGGAAATTTCCCTGGCAAAAAAGGTCGCAGAAAAACAGATAGAAAAGGATCTGGACAAGATGTTTCCGGCAACTGCCGCACCCGCTGCTACTGTATAATAATGGCGATTCGGGCAACAGAAACAAATAACTCCTAATAGCGTTGATCCTGACCCTGCTGTTTAATATAGAAAGCTCTTAAAATTTATCTATTTACTAACCAGAAATATATCGTGGAAAATGCACAGGAAAGAAAACTCTCTTTTCATGCTGAAACAGCAGATATTGATTTACGCATAGACTCCTTTTTGTCAGCAAAGATCAGTGAACTTACAAGGTCAAGGGTGCAGGCGCTAATAAGGGACGGAAATATCAAGGTCAATAACAACCATGTTAAAACCGGTTACAGGTTAAGGCATGGTGATTCAATCGAACTTATAGTACCACCGTCCTTACCGTACCAGCTTAAGCCAGAGCCTCTCGATTTATCAATAATATACGAGGATTCATCCATTATTGTACTTGATAAGCCGCCCGGGCTCGTTATTCACCCTGCGCCAGGACATCAGAATGGAACGCTTGTCCATGGCCTGCTTCATCACTGCGATGACCTCTCCGGCATAGGCGGGGTAATGAGGCCAGGGATTGTTCATAGACTTGACAGGGATACATCAGGTCTGCTTGTGGTTGCTAAAAATGACAGGGCCCATAATTTTTTATCGAGCCAATTTAAAAACGGTATGATCAATAAAAAATACCTTGCACTGGTGCATGGCATACCTGCGAACTCCGAAGGCAGGATAGATTTGCCAATATCACGCAACCCTGTAAAAAGAAAGGAGATGGCAGTATCCTCAAAGGGAAAAAGGGCCATCACAGAATGGCGGATAGAAAAAACCATTGCTGACAGATTTGCATTATTATCGGTTATAATAAAGACAGGAAGGACCCATCAGATCAGGGTGCATATGTCACATATCGGACACCCTGTTGTCGGAGATCCTGTCTATGGTTTTAAAAACAGTTGGTGGGGAAAAAACAGGTTCCCAATTGATGAGATACAGGATTTGATAAAAAGGCAGATGCTGCATTCAGCATATCTCGCCTTTATTCACCCTGATTCAGAAAAGTTCATGGAATTTCATGCACCTATGCCAATTGATATGGAGCTGGCAATAAAAAAACTGGAGACATTCAAATAAAAAATTAAAATAATCTTGACATGGAGGGCATTTATTAATATATATGTGATATTCTTACCTTTTGGAGGATTCAGTATACCCGGACATCAGATTAAATCTGCACGGGAAGTGTTCTTGTTCTTTCATCACACCTAACTCGCATAAATGGCTCCTTTTTATAAGAATATGCCATGTGAGTTACCCGAGATTTGTTATATAAATTCCCGAAAGTATGGTCCGGTAAAAATATGTTTTAGTAGAAATTTATTAATGGTAATTAACTCCCGTTTGGCAAGGTCTTTGCAGTTCTTTTTTAATGGTTAGGCTCTATTCGTTAACCTTAAACAGCAGCAAACTTATTAACCACCCCGGTGAGACCAATTTCTCATAATAACACTCTGGAAGGTATAGCTGGTTTGAAAATATAGGCCAGAAAAAATAAGGGTTTTTCCCTTTTAAACAAATAAAAATTAGAAACAGTGTATTTCTAATTAATAAAGAAAACATAATATGGAGAACAACTTATGAATCTTGTCGAATTAAAAAAGATGAAAATCAGCGAACTGACAACTATGGGCAGGGATTTTAATATCGAAGGGGCAACAGGCATGCCTAAACAGGAGTTGATATTTGCCCTGTTACAGGCCCATTCGGAACAAAATGGCCTTATATATGGAGAGGGTGTACTTGAGACCCTGCCTGATGGCTTCGGGTTTTTAAGGGCCCCGGACGCCAATTACCTGCCAGGACCTGATGATATCTATATATCACCTTCCCAGATCAGAAGGTTCAACCTCAGGACAGGCGATACGGTCGCAGGTCAGATCCGGCCGCCAAAGGATTCGGAAAGATATTTTGCCCTCCTTAAGGTAGAGCAGGTCAACCATGAAGACCCTGAAATATCCCGCGACAAGATACTTTTTGACAACCTTACCCCCTTATACCCTAATGAACGCATAACACTTGAGACAGTTGCTGACAACTATTCATCAAGGATCATGGATCTCCTTACCCCCATAGGCAAAGGGCAGCGCGGTCTGATTGTTGCCCCGCCCCGAACCGGTAAAACAATGCTCCTTCAGAACATAGCCAACAGCGTTACAGCAAATGATAAAAGCATACACAAGATTGTTCTCCTTATAGATGAAAGACCCGAAGAGGTAACCGACATGCAGAGGTCGGTTGACGCAGAGGTCATCAGTTCAACATTTGACGAACCCCAGCAGAGGCATGTGCAGGTCGCCGAGATGGTTATTGAAAAGGCCAAAAGACTTGTCGAACACAAGCGTGACGTGCTTATCCTCCTTGACAGCATCACAAGGCTTGCAAGGGCATATAATGCGACCGTACCTCCAAGCGGAAAGATCCTGTCTGGCGGTCTTGATTCAAACGCCCTGCACAAACCCAAAAGGTTCTTCGGGGCAGCCAGAAACATAGAGGAGGGAGGGAGCCTTACAATTATAGCCACCGCGCTTATCGATACCGGAAGCAGGATGGATGAAGTAATATTTGAAGAGTTCAAGGGTACAGGAAACATGGAGATTATCCTTGACCGCAAACTTACCGACCGCAGGATATTCCCCTCCATCGATATCAACAGGTCAGGGACAAGAAAGGAAGAACTTCTTCTAAAGGAAGCAGACCTTAACAGGATCTGGATACTTAGAAAACTCCTTGCCCCCCTTACCCAGGTTGATAGTATGGATTTTTTACTGGACAAAATGAAAGGAACAAAGAATAATACAGCCTTTTTAAAATCAATGAGTCAATAAAGAGAGGATGAAAATGAAAAAAGATATACACCCAGAATACCACAAAACCCTGGTACATTGTGCCTGCGGAAACGAATTCGAGACAGGTTCCACATTTAAAGAGATCAAAGTGGAAATATGTTCACAGTGCCACCCCTTTTATACCGGGAAACAGAAACTGGTTGACACCGCCGGAAGGGTTGAACGATTCAAGAACAAATATGCCCAGTTTGAAAAGGATAAAAAGGCATCCTCGTCCAAGAATTAGCTTGAAGAATTTCATTTATCTCATTTCAGGAAGATATTTATCAAATGGAATGCTGTAAAAAACGGCATTCCATTCCTTTTATGTAAATATCTCTGTTGTCTAAACAGAAAAACCATCTATTTTAAGAGCCTGTAACATGTTTGAAAAAATAAAAGAAATTGAAGACCGGTACAGTCTGCTTGAAAGCGAGCTTTCAAGGCCTGATATTGTTAAGGATCAGAAGACCTACCAGAAGTATTCAAAGGAGCACAGTCACCTGGTGCCGATAATAAAGGTTTACAGAGAATTGAGTAGTATAGATGATGAAATCGATAACAACAGGTCACTTCTGAACGATTCTGATCATGAAATCAGGAAGCTTGCCAAAGAAGAACTGGATTCGCTCCATACCAGAAAAGAAGGGCTGGAAAATGAGCTCAGGATTCTTCTCTTACCAAAAGACCCGAATGATGAGAAGAATATCATCCTTGAAATAAGGGCCGGTACAGGTGGTGACGAGGCCGCCCTTTTTGCTGCTGACCTCTTGAGAAGCTACCTCAAATATGCGGAGATAAAGAGATGGAAGACAGAGGTCTTGAGCCAGAGCATGACCGGCATAGGCGGCTACAAGGAGATAATTATCCTTATCGAGGGTAATGATGTCTTCAGCAGGCTTAAATATGAAAGCGGCGTTCACAGGGTGCAGCGTGTGCCTGAGACAGAGGCACAGGGCAGGATACATACATCAGCCATTACTGTTGCAGTGCTGCCTGAAGCGGAAGAGGTAGATGTTGAGATCGACCCTGATGACTTAAGGATCGATACATACAGGTCTTCAGGCAAGGGAGGCCAGCATGTAAACAAAACCGATTCAGCAGTGCGTTTAACGCATCTCCCTACCGGTATAGTAGTCGCCTGCCAGGATGAGAGGTCACAGCACAAGAACAAGGCAAAGGCAATGAAGGTTTTGAGGTCAAGACTCCTTGATGCACAGGTTACAGAACAGCATGACAGAATATCCCAGGACAGGAAAAACATGGTGGGAACCGGTGACCGAAGCGAAAGGATACGCACATATAACTACCCCCAGGGCCGCGTCACAGACCACAGGATCGGGCTTACCCTGTACAAGCTTGAGGATGTACTCCAGGGAGACCTTGATCTTGTTATAACCCCCCTGATCACCCATTTCCAGACAGAGGCGCTTAAAGGTGAATCGTGACAGCCAAGACCTGGACAATAAAGGATCTCATCCCTGTTACTGCTGATTATCTGAAAAAGAAAAACATAGAATCACCGCGTCTCTGTGCCGAGATCCTGCTGTCACACCAACTGGATATAAGCCGACTAAAACTCTACCTTGAATATGATCAGCCGGTCGGTGAAAATGACCTTGGCAAGTATAGGGCAATGATAAAAAGACTCGCTGAGGGCGAGCCTATCCAGTATATAACCGGCGTTCAGGAATTCTGGTCAATGGATTTTACTGTAAATAGAAATGTCCTGATACCCAGACCTGAAACAGAGATACTGGTTGAGCAGGTTATCAGGGTATATAAAGAGAATAATTATGCAGAGCGCCCCGCAGTCAATATCCTTGACATGTGTACGGGGAGCGGTGCAATTGCCGTTGCCATTGCTTCGGAACTGAAAAATGCTGAGATATTTGCTGTAGATATTTCAAAAGAGGCAATTGAGACTGCAAATAAAAATATTATACGGCATGAGATGACTGAGAGAATCACCCTTCTTGAGGGAAACCTGTTTGAGCCTTTTATCAACAATCATAAATATTTTGATATTATTGTCTCAAACCCACCTTATGTTACAGAAGAAGAATTTAAGTTACTACCCGGAAAAATCAGGAATTTCGAACCGCAAATCGCCCTTGAAAGCGGGGCAGATGGTCTTTCCCATATAAGAACCATTCTTGAAAAGGCCTCTCAATTTTTAAACCCCGGCGGATGGCTCTTGCTTGAGATGGACCCCGGTCAGATAGATAGGGTCAGATCTATTATTAACTCTGATGACTCTTATCTGAACATGGCTGTTGTTAAGGATTATAGCGGCAGGAACCGCGTTGTTACTGCACAGAAGAAAATGCAGTAAAACCGTCCCTTATTCCCCTTTTAATTCATTATAGATAAAGAGCCTATTTACCATTTTGGCATTCCTGGGTGCATTCACCCTCATATGGTTCAACCTGAAGGGTTGTGTGTTTAATACCAAACCTTTCCTTTAAGAGCCTGTTTGCATCATTGATACAGCCCTGCCAGTGATTGGTATCGGTACAGCATGATGCAAGCCTTATATGGGCTGATAATACAGGCATGCCTGAGGTAATGGTCCATATGTGAAGGTCATGAACAGCCTCAATATGCTCCATCTCTTCAAGAGCACTTTTTACCTCCAGATAGTCTATGTTATCAGGGGTTGCCTCAAGCAGGATATTAATGGTCTGTTTTAAAAAACCAAAACTGCTCCACAAAATAAGTAGCCCGATTACAATACTCGCTATTGTGTCAGCGGGCTGCCATCCTGTAGTTATAATTATAATACCCGCTATCATTGCGCCCACTGAACCGATTGCATCTGCTATCATATGCAGAAACGCACCCCTGATATTCACATTTTCCTTATTATCCTTTGCGAGTATTACAGCACTAAGGATATTTGCGATAAGGCCAAGCAGGGCAATAAACATCATCACAGGCCCATCTATTTTCTGAACAGTACCTATTCGCCGCCATGCCTCATAGAAAATAAAACCTACAATAAGGACTAGTGTTGCACCATTCGCAAAGGCACCAAGTACCTCAGCCCGTAAAAAACCAAATGTCCTGTTGGGTGTTGCAGGTCTTTTTGCTAGATATGCCACAAAAATTGCTAGGGCCAGGGCGCCCACATCAGTAAGCATATGACCTGCATCCGCTAGAAGGGCAAGGGAATTGACCAGCAGGCCTCCAATAACCTCAACCACAAGAAAGACAAGATTTATTATAAATGCCCACCACAGCCTTGAATAGACAGTATTTTTCAGATCATGGCTGTGATTATGTCCCATATGGTTATGATCGGTTTCATTATGATCATGCTGTCCGGACACTGTTTATTCTCCTTTATATTCCTGATAATGAGATATATAATACCCTCTCCATGGCGTCAATTGCCATATGATAAATAAAAAAGGAGTAAATTTTAATGGATAAGGTTGTTATTGATGATATCGAGCTAACCCTTTCGAGGCCGGTTGAAATACCCATGACCTGGGTCGGGCAGGAGGAGCTTGTAACACAGTTGCTTGCAGCATGGCTTGTGCTTGGCGAAGAGGATCTGCCGCTTAACCCCAGACTTTTAGGCAAACCGGGTGTAGGGAAAACAACCCTTGCCTATCATGCTGGTAAATTACTGAACAAAAAGGTTTATCTATTCCAGGCCACAATGGACACACGGCCTGAGGACCTGATAATCACCCCTGTCATATCGGAAAAGGGCAAAATAAAGTATGTGGCAAGCTCTATAGTTACCGCCATGATAGAGGGCGGGGTTGCTGTTATTGATGAAGGGAACAGGATGAGCGAAAAGAGCTGGGCATCCCTTGCGCCCCTGATGGATAACCGCAGGTATGTGGAGTCTGTTGTTGCAGGTATAAAGATAAAGGCACACCCTGACTTTCGCATGTGTGTGACAATGAATGATGATGCAAGCACATTTGATTTGCCTGACTATATATATTCAAGGCTTCAGCCCGGTATAGTGCTCGATTTTCCGGATCGTGACGATGAGCTCTTGATCCTGAAAAAAAACCTGCCCTTTGCCGATGACGAAATCCTTGAGTATGTTGTTGAGTTTCTCCAGGCCGCCCATGCGGCAAATGACCGCTACAGTGTTAGGGACGGTATCAATATTGCCCGCTATGCATTGAAAAGGATGTCTGAAAATGGCAACCTTGACAAAACCGGCATACCCGCCCTTAATTACCTGAAGGAATCGGCAGGCATGATACTTGACCCGGCTGCATGTGAGTATTTCAATGAGATGATGGAATTTGAAGATGAAGAGTAGGTTTCTTCAATGGAATAATATCCGCCTTGTTCCTATTGTCCACGGTAAAATGGAGTTTGCCCTTGAGGTACGCAGACAGTTTATGGAGTATACACCTGATGCTATAGCTGTAGAATATCCATCCACGCTAAAGGATAAGATCATACAGGGCATAAAGAGGCTTCCGCTTCTCTCTGCTGTTCATTATGAAGAATCCGATGGCATCTTCACTTATCTTATCATAGAACCGGCAGATGCCCTTGTGGAGGCTGTAAGGCTCTCGCTTGAATCTGGCATACCAATACATTTTATTGACCGTGACACAGAGGATTATCCGGTTGACTTTTCCCCCATGCCTGATGCCTATGCACTTACACGTATAGGCCATTACAAGTATTGTGCTGAGTATATCCGTGAACATGCAGAAGATGAGGTAAGCAGGGAAGACACTTTACGCGAAAAGACAATGGCCTATAACCTTCAGAGGCTTGATAAATCAGGAGTCAGGACATTATTTGTGGGAGGCATATATCATGCCCCCAGGCTTTTAAGGCTTATTGAGCAGCCCCAGACAGAGGTAATAGGTATAAGAAAAAGAACCGGTATCGGGTTGTCCCACATACATGCTGATTCAGCAAGGGAGATATTATCTGAAATGGCCTTTCTCTCAGCCGCCTATGAGCGCTACAGGACCGGGAAGGATGCTGAACCACCTGACAGGATGCAGATGAACAGCATGCTCATAGAGGGAGCAAAAAAAGAGCTCTTGAAGAACGACAAGGAGGAGCTTACCCCTGCACAGATGGAGATACTGTACCGGTTTGCGAGAAACTATGCAATGACTACCGGTAACCTTGTGCCGGATTTTTACCAGCTCATTGTGGCGGCAAGGGGTGTTGCAGACGACAATTTTGCATGGGAGGTGTGGAACCTTGGGAGTGAATACCCCTGGCAGGATGGCAACCCGGATATCCCTGTGATTGAACTCTCCGGGGATGATCTGTTCTTTAACAAGCGCAAGATCAGGCTCCACAGGAGGATAAAAGGCACACGCAAACGGCTTATCTCCGTGCCTGTAAAGAGACGAAAAAGGGAAAAGCAAAAGGGGGAATGGAAGGAGAGCTTTAAAGGTGATTACATATGTTCGTATCCGCCGGAGGACATTGTGATTGAAGGCTATGGGCACCACCTTAAGAAAAGGGCAATTGAGATCAAGTCTGAGGAAAACTCCCGTGTTGTGCCATTTGAATGTTCAATGCTGGATGGGCTTGATCTTCGCGAAACCATAAGAAACATGCATGAAGAAAAGATATATGTTAAGGAAAACCGGCCGTTAAGGGGCAAGGTAGGCTCAGTGGTCGTGATATTTGACCCGGATATTGATAAAGATGGGACAGAGGAATTCCCCTGGAAGGTCACATGGCTTGGGGAACACGACCAGGAATCGGATATGGCGTTTTATGGCACCCCTGCAGGAGAGGTGATGGATGGGCCGGGTATAGCAAGGTGCCAGTATGGCGGGTTTATGCTAAGTTACCCCCCTATGAGGGTCTATGATATCTGGAAAGACAGTTTCTTCAGCGGGGCCAGGAATAAGCCTGAAAGGCTTTTAATGGCGGCCATTGATTACTGCCTTGAAAAACATGTGGTCTATGTGGCCCCTGAGCCGCCATCTGGCTGGTGCAGGGGCATTGCAGAAAGGTACGGGAAAAATATCATCTATATCCCGATAGGCACCATACCTCCCGCAACAATAAAAAAGATCAG
>CAZCMD010000020.1:0-42439 GCA_964499695.1 uncultured Desulfatiglans sp. | reverse complement strand
CTCGATGCAAAGCGGGGGGACATCGGCGCAACAGCAAGGATGTATGCAATGGAGGCATTTGACAGGTACAGGGCAGATGCGGTTACAGTAAACCCATACATGGGAGGAGACACACTTGCCCCATTTATCGACAGAAAGGACAAGGGGGTAATAATACTCTGCAGGATATCAAACCCGGGCGCAGTTGATCTTCAGGATATTAAGTCTGGTAATGAAAAGATATACAGGATAATAGCAAGGCTTGCGTCAGAGAAATGGAACTATAATAAAAACATAATGCTTGTTGTTGGGGCCACATACCCGGCTGAACTCGCGGAGATAAGGACGATTGTGGGAGACATACCTTTACTTGTGCCGGGGATAGGTGCACAGGGAGGGGATGTGGAAAAGGCGGTTAAAAACGGCATTACCCTGGATAAGACCGGTATGGTAATCAATTCATCACGCGGGATCATATTTGCCGGGAGCGGTAAAAACTTCACAAATGCGGTCCGCAAAGCGGCAATAACGCTTCGTGATGAGATAAACCTGTACAGATAATCTTTTAACAGATGGAACATTTTAGAAAATAAATTGTCAAACCTGACGAATATAAAAACTGCCGAAACTGGCAGTGCTGAAAATGATAATGACCTGATAAATGCCTTTATTAAAGGGGATCATTCGGCCTTTGAAAAGTTAGTGTTAAAATATCAGGATCGTGTATTTAACCTCTGCTGTCGCCTTCTTGGAGACAGAGTAGAGGCAGAGGACTCGGCCCAGGATGTATTCGTAAAGGTATACAGGTCACTTAAGGGGTTCAGGTTTAAATCCTCCTTTTATACCTGGCTCTACAGGATTGTTATCAACACCTGTAAAAACAGGATAAAATCTGTGGAATACAGGAGGACAAAATCAAGGGTCTCCATAGACAGCGACCAGGAAAACAGGAGCAATACTATCGTTGATATCGTTGACCAGAGACCAATGCCGGACAAAACCTTTGAGCAAAAAGAAAAGATGAAGAGGATACAGGAGGCATTAAACAGCCTGCCGCCTGACCAGAAAACAGTAGTGGTACTCTGTGATATTGAGGGGCTCTCATATGATGAGATCGCCAATATCACAAAAAACAGGCTCGGGACAGTGAAATCAAAACTTTCCAGGGCAAGGCTTGGCTTAAGAAACAAACTTGAGGGGATAATATAAAATGGAATGCATAAAAATAAAATCTCTTCTTTCAGAATATCTGGACAAATCCCTTGACAATGAAGGGTCAAGGGAGATCAAGGAACACCTGCTCTCGTGTAAAGATTGCAGTAATGAATATTATTTTTTAAAATCCATTGCAGAAGAATTGAACTCCATGGAAAGGTACAGGGCGCCTTCAAATCTCCTGAATAAAGTGAACATGGCAATACAGAAGCGGCCATGGTATCTGAGGCTCCCGGACTTCATCCCCGGCTCAGGCGGGTTCAGGTTACCCATGGAATATGTAACCCTTGCTGCAACAGCTATGCTGGTTTTTTTTATCCTAACCAGCATTTATACCGATAAATCAAATAAGGTTATGACAGTTGCATCAGGCGAGAACAGGGCACTTTCAGGATCAAACAGGGGTACCCCTGTTGAGCTTGAATTCATTCCTGTAAACGGAAAAACATCTGATACAGTCTCTTCAGATAAACTATTTTCAGTATCATCAGGTAAAGGATTCAACGATTCCCAGATACCTGATATGCTGAAAATACCTGAAATGGACTCCCCTCTGGCAAGGCATGAAAAACTTTTATCCAGCCTGAATGAGTTGATCATTAAGGCAGGAGGGGATATAGTATTAAAAGAGCATAAGGGCGCCGCTGAAAACATAGATGCTATCACGGTAAGCATCCCTTCAAAGAGCTATGACTCTTTTATACAGAAGGCAGAGGAGATAGGCAGGTTTCACCCACCTGCCCCTGCACTTGCTGGTAATGATGCTGATCAGGTTCTTGTGCGTATAAAATTTAATGTCAGCGAATAGGATTTCTTTAAGGAACATTTATATGAGTCTTAATGTCTAAGGCACCAATATCAACATGATATTAACCTCGAAAAAGGAGCATAAAATGAAAAATAGATTTATAACGCAACACATAAGTACATACGTGAAAAGAAGTGCAATAGCCTTTAGTATTGCCATTCTGTTTATCATGTTTATTCTACCGGTTGGGACAACAGCATCAGCCAAACCTGCGCCGGAAAGCTTCTCCGGTCTGGTAAAGGAGGCAAGTCCTTCAGTAGTATATGTCAGCACAAAAACGACAATCAAACAGAGGCAGTTTTCTCCATTCGGGCAGAATGACCCCTTAAGGGATTTCTTTGAAAGATTCTATGGCGACCGTATGCCCAGAGATATACCTCAGACTGGTCTGGGTACTGGCTTTATTATAGATAAGGAAGGCTATATACTTACGAATAATCATGTTGTAGAGATGGCCGACGAGATCAAGGTGAAACTTGAGGACGAAAGTGAATTTGAGGCAAAAATAGTTGGCCGGGACCCTGAAACAGACATTGCCCTGATAAAAATAGATAATGCCAAAAACCTGAAACCCCTCAAACTTGGTGATTCAGAAAACCTTGAGGTAGGAGACTGGGTAGTGGCAATAGGGAACCCCTATGGCCTTGGACACACAGTAACGGCAGGCATAGTCAGTGCAAAATACAGGGACAATGTTGGCATCGGTACATTTGATAATTTCATCCAGACAGATGCATCCATAAATCCCGGAAACAGCGGCGGGCCTTTGATGAATATTGACGGTGAGGTGATAGGCATTAATTCTGCCATCTTTTCACAGACAGGTGGAAGTGTAGGCATAGGTTTTGCCATCCCGATCAATATGGCAAAGGATCTGCTTCCCATGCTTAAGACCGGTAAGATAGTAAGAGGCTGGCTTGGTGTAGGGGTACAGCCAATTACCCCCGATCTAAAGGAAAAATTTAACCTTGAGAATGAAGATGGCGCCCTTATCTCACAGGTCTATCCGGACGGGCCATCTGGAAAAGCAGGGCTTAAGGCCGGCGATGTTATAGTGTCGTTCCAGGGTAAGGATATCAAGGATTCAAAAAAACTCCCCTCCATTGTTTCTGCAACCCCGGTTGGTACAAATGCTGAGGTTATTGTAATAAGAAAGGGCGAGAGAAAGACCTTCAGTGTAAAACTGGGTGAAAGACCGCCATCCGATGAGACGGGAATGGAACAGGAGTCTTCAAGCATGAATCTGGGGATGACAGTAGAGGCACTGACAGAAGAAAAGGCAAGAAGGTACGACATACAGGATAGCGAAGGATTACTGGTAGTGGATGTAGACTTTAACTCTCCTGCTGGCGAAGCAGGCTTACGACAGGGAGACATCATAAAGGAGGTTGACCGTGTAAAGATGTTAACTGAGGATGATTTTAATAGTAAACTCAAGTCATACAAACCTGGAGACAAGATCCTGCTTCTAATAAAACGTGGAAAGTCAGAAATATACACCACACTCAGGGTCTGGAAAGATAACCGGTAACCTGTTTAGATAAACGAAACCCCCTTTGCCTGTACAATGGCAAAGGGGGTTTTTATTTTAATATTTTATCTTAATGAAAGACCCAGTTCCTTGAGCTGTACATCATCTACACCTGAGGGCGCATTTGTCATAAGGCAGGATGCGCTTGATGTCTTCGGGAATGCAATGACCTCCCTTATAGAATCTACTCCGGACATTATGGCCACAAGCCTGTCAAACCCTATGGCCATGCCCCCGTGTGGAGGCGCCCCGAATTTAAGCGCTTCAAGCAGAAAGCCGAACTTCATATCAGCCTCCTCCTTTGAAATACCGAGTAGATTGAAGATCCTCTCCTGCATCATAGTATCATGGATACGAATACTCCCTCCTCCTATCTCAACACCATTTAATACAAGGTCATATGCCCTTGCCCTTACCTTGATGGGCTCTTTATCAAGCATATCAAGATCTTCATATAAGGGTGAGGTAAAGGGATGATGCATTGCCTGATAACGTTTTTCCTCTTCATTAAATTCAATGAGCGGGAATTTTGTTACCCAGAGGAAACTGAATTTATCCTTCTGAATAAGATTCAGTCTTGCTGCAATATTGAGCCTGAGGGCACCCAAGGCCTGATTCACAATACTTTGTTTATCAGCCACAAGAAGGATAAGGTCGTTAGGCTCCGCATCAAATGCCTTTTCAACATCCTTTTGTTCATTTTCATTTAAGAATTTTGCAATAGGCGACTGCCACGGGCCATCTGTTATCTTGATCCATGCAAGCCCCTTTGCGCCAAACCCCGCCGCATATGCAGCAAGTTCATCTATAATCTTTCTTGAAAATTCATTAGCTGCACCCTTTACATTGATACCCTTTACAACACCACCCTTTTCCACCGCTTCTTTAAAGACCTTGAATTCACAGTTTTTAGCGATATCAGAAACATCTTTAAGCTCCATCCCAAACCTTGTGTCAGGCTTGTCATTGCCGAACCTTTCCATTGCCTCTTTATATTCCATGCGTGGAACCGGGTTTATAATATCTATGTCAAGGATCTCCTTGAAAAGCCTCCTCACCATACCCTCGAATATACCCATAACATCATCTTCATTCACAAATGACATCTCAACATCGACCTGGGTAAATTCAGGCTGTCTGTCAGCGCGAAGGTCTTCATCCCTGAAGCAGCGCACAATCTGGTAGTATTTTTCAAAACCTGCCACCATGAGGAGCTGCTTGAAAAGTTGTGGAGATTGAGGCAGTGCAAAAAACATCCCCTTGTTTACCCTGCTAGGGACAAGATAATCACGAGCACCCTCTGGTGTGCTCTTAGTAAGGATTGGTGTTTCAACCTCCATAAAGCCCCTTTCATTGAGATAATCCCTTATGCTTACAGCCATAAGATGACGTCTCTTGAAATTCTGGAATATCTTTGGCCTCCTGAGTTCAAGATACCGGTACTTGAGCCTGAGTGTCTCTGATGCGTCAACAGCACCGTCTATCTGAAATGGAGGCACCTCTGTCCTGTTGAGTATTTTTAATTCTGATGCAATAAGTTCAACATCGCCTGTTGGCATGTTTTTATTTTCCTGGCCCTTAAGCCTCTTTACAACCTTCCCCTTTATGGCTATGACCCATTCGCTCCTTAAAATACGGGCCTTTTCATGGCACTCGCTATCTTTTTGAGAGTCAAATACTATCTGGGTAATCCCGTCCCTGTCCCTTAGATCAATAAAAATGAGATTGCCCAGGTCACGCCTTACATTTACCCAGCCCATTAAAAGGGCCTCTTTACCCTCATCCTCTGCCCTCAAGCCACCGCAGTCGTGGCTTCGTTTCCAATCGTTAAGTGTATCTATAATCATGTTTATATCCTGTATTTCTATCTGTTATGATAAAATAATCTTAATCAGGTTCGGTATAAGATCAGCAATTGTGATCTCCTCCTGCACCTTTGTTACCATGTCCCTTAATACGACCTTGCCTTTTGACAGCTCATCATCACCTGCAATAAGCACCCTCTTTGCATTGAGTTTATCCGCCCTCTTCATCTGCGCCTTTAGCCCCTTTGCCTCATAATCCATTTCTACTGAAATACCTTCTTTGCGCAACGTGTCCGCCCATATAAAAACCTTTCTGAACGCCTCATCTCCAAGAGCAATAATAAACAGGTCGGGCACATCAGTTACAGGTTTTATCTCCTCCTCAAGCAGGGCAACAAGGCGTTCAAAACCGATAGCAAACCCCATCCCTGAATGGGGCGGGCCGTCAAGCTGGCTGATAAGGCCATCATATCTTCCACCACCAGCCACCGCGCTCTGGGCGCCCAGCCTGTCGGTCTGTATCTCAAATGTTGTCCTTGAATAATAATCAAGCCCTCTCACAAGAAGCTGATTCACGACATATTTAATACCAAGGTCATCAAGGTATCTCTTTACCGAATCAAAATGGCTTTTGCAGTCATCACATATATGATCCAGTATGACAGGTGCACTTGTCATAGCCTCTTTGCATGAATCGATCTTGCAGTCAAAGACCCTTAAAGGGTTAAGTTCTGACCTCCTCTGACACTCGCCGCACAACTCGCCTGCCCTGTCAGACAGAAAACCCTTAAGCTTGTTTTTAAACTCACCCCTGCATGATGCACACCCGAGGGAATTTATGTTAAGTGTCACATCCGTTAGCCCTACCCTCTCAAAGATACGGATTGCCATTGTGATCAGCTCTGCATCTGATCTTGGACCAGGGTCATTGAACATTTCCGCATTTATCTGGTGAAACTGCCTGAATCTGCCCTTCTGGGGTCTTTCATGCCTGAACATAGGGCCAATGGAAAAGAGTTTCTGTATAGGGTTTAACAGATAAAGCCTGTGCTCTATATATGCCCTAACAACCGATGCTGTTGCCTCAGGCCTTAAGGTCTGGTTCCTGCCCTTGCTGTCGGGAATGGTGTACATCTCCTTTGAAACAATATCGGTCTCCTCTCCAATGCCCCTTGTAAACAGCTCAGTCCACTCAAGGAGTGGTGTCCTTATCTCCTTAAAACCAAATACTTTGAAGACATCCCGTGCATTCTTTTCTATCCATTGCCAGAGGGGTGTCTCTTCAGGCAAAATATCCTTAAAACCTTTTATCGTAGCAATACTCAAATTAGTTTTCTCCTTATTTTCAGATATGTTTCAACGGCCCTTTCCCTATGGAAAAAACATTGAAACCAATCTCATAGAGTTTTTTATGATCCAGGAGATTCCTCCCGTCAAATAAGAAGGCGGGTTTTTCCATGGAATCATATATACGTTTATAATCAAGGGTTTTATACACTCCCCATTCAGTAAGTATGGCTATGGCATGACTGCCATCAGCTGCCCTGTAGGGATCTTCGTCAAAGGATATATAATCCTTAATGTCATAGAGATCCTTTTTAGCATTGATAATAGCCTTGGGGTCTGAGATGACCACATTCGCCCTCTCCTCAACAAGCCCCCTTGCTACATATATTGCAGGAGACTCCCTTGTATCTCCTGTATCTGCCTTGAATGCAAAACCAAGCAGGGCTATCTTTTTGCCTGCTATCGTATTAAACATGTTAACAAGGATATTCTGTACAAACCTCTTTTCCTGCCATTCATTGATCTTTACCACAGATTCCCAGTAATCAGCCACCTCGATAAGGCCGTAACTGCGGCATATATAGACAAGGTTCAGAATATCCTTTTTAAAACAGGATCCGCCAAAACCTACACTCGGCTTCAGGAATTTACTGCCGATACGGGAATCGGTGCCTATTGCAAATGCCACCTCATTTATATCCGCCTCTGTCTTTTCACACAGTGCAGAAAGAGAGTTAATGGATGAGACACGCTGCGCCAGGAAGGCATTGGCCGTGAGTTTTGAAAGCTCTGCGCTCCAGACATTAGACTCTATGATCCTTTCACGCGGCACCCAGTTGGCATAGATATCCACAAGCTCTTTTCTGGCCCTGATACCTGCCTCTGTCTCCCTTGAGCCTACAAGCACCCTGTCAGGGGATTCAAGATCCCTGATAGCAGTACCTTCAGCTAAAAATTCCGGGTTTGAGAGCACCTCAAAAGTGATGCCTCTGTCATTACTGTTCAGTATCCTCTCCATTGCCCTGGCGGTTCTTATGGGAAGGGTGGACTTTTCAACTACTATTTTATCACTGTCAGAGTTGGCAAGTATCTGCCTTGCTGTCTTTTCCCAGTACTGGAGATCAGCAGCCATGCCTGCCCCCTGTCCAAAGCTTTTTGTCGGGGTATTTACAGATACAAAAATGATATCCGCCTCTTTTATATTCCTGTCTATCTCTGTGGAAAAGAACAGGTTCCTGTTTAGGGCCTCCTTTACAACCGGAAGAAGGCCGGGTTCATATATTGGGAGATTATCCGACTGCCACTCCCTGATGCGCTGCTCATTGATATCAACAACCGTTACCCTGTACTGGGGGCACTTGAGTGCAATCATGGCCATTGTAGGCCCCCCCACATATCCTGCGCCGATGCAGAGTATCTTTCTTTTGAAATTCATGCTTCCTCCTTTATGCGATTGGCTAAAAGGCTCTATTGTTTTACTTTAAAAAAATCAACATACCACTTTACAAATCTCTCAACACCATCCACTACATTAACACTGGGCGCATAACCCAGATCCTTTACAAGGTCATCCACATCGGCCCATGTTGCAGGCACATCCCCTGCCTGCATCGGCATGAAATTTTTCTTTGCCTTTTTTCCTAATGCCTTTTCAATGGCCTTTATGTAATCCATGAGGTTAACAGGGGAATTATTTCCAATGTTGTACACCTTGTAGGGCGCAGGAGAAGATGAGGGGTCAGGCTCTTTTCCGCTCCATTCGCTATTACCCCTGGGAGGATGATCCAGCACCTTTACTACCCCGGTAACAATATCATCTATATATGTAAAATCCCTTTTCATATTACCATTATTAAATACATCTATGGCCCTCCCCTCGATGATCGCCTTTGTGAAAAGGAAAAGGGCCATATCAGGTCTTCCCCATGGGCCATATACAGTAAAGAACCTAAGGCCGGTAGTGGGTATGCGGTATAAATGGCTGTATGTATGGGCCATCAGTTCGTTTGCCTTTTTGGTGGCCGCATAGAGTGAAATCGGGTGATCAACATTATCATGTGTGGAAAATGGATAGTTTTCATTCAGGCCATAGACTGAGCTTGAAGATGCATATGCAAGGTGCTTTACACTGTTATGCCTACAGCATTCAAGAATATTCATAAACCCTGTGATATTTGAATCTATATAGGCATAAGGGTTTGTAAGGGAATATCTCACCCCTGCCTGTGCTGCAAGATGACAGACCATATCAAATTTTTCTTCTTTAAAAAGTCTTTCAAGCCCTTTTCTATCCTCAAGGTTCATCTTTATAAAGCTGTAACCGGTATACTTACTGCTGTGTGCTATTTTGACAGGCTCAATGCTGTTCCTGTTAATGCCCGCCCGCTCAAGCCTGCCATATTTTACATTAACATCATAATAGTCATTTATGCTGTCCAAACCTGTTACCTTATCCCCTCTGTCAAGAAGCCTTATAGCAACATGAGAGCCGATAAAACCAGCGGTACCTGTGACAAGTATCTTCATTATATCTTCCTTTAAAATAATGGTTTTCAAAACAGGGTGTGAAGCTTACCAAAACAGACATAATATGTCTAATTATTTCAATCAGTAAAAGGGATTAGGTTTGCTCTTAAAGGACTTTTTCTGATTATATAGCAGGATACAACACTCATCAAAGGATAAAATCTTTATAATCGAAAAAATGATTGAAAAAAAAATTTTGTACAGGTAAAAGACTATCCGTCTCTATTTTTCTATACAGGATGAACAAGGGGTAAAAGAATGGAAGTAATCAATGAATATTTTGAATGCGAAGAATGTGGCGGCAGGGATTTTCTCAGGATCTATCATTTCTCACTCCGCTTTCACAGTGTCAATTTTTCAGATTCCCTGGTATATGACCGCCTGGTCGATGAGGTCTACCAGTGTAACAATTGTAAAAAAACATATAGCATGGCTCAGATTGACGAAGTACTGGAAGCAATAAAGGCTAAACATAAAAATACAGGTCTGGAATAGAAAAAAATGGGGTTCTTTTTTCAGAACCCCCATTATATAAAAATTACTTTATAAATATTGCCGGTTATTTATCACCGCTTTTATAATAGAATTGAAATTTATATTTTCCTAACTCGATATTATCAAACTCGTTTAACTGAAGGCTTTCTTTAATAATCTTCCCATTTACCTTTAGTTTACCTGCCATAGATGTGATTACATACCCTGAAGGTCTTTTGCTGATGGTTGCAGCAGTTTCGGGCATGAAAAGCCCTGAAAGCTTTATCTCAGAGGTATCTGCCTTGCCGATCTTTGTAAGCTTCTTGGTGAGTTCGATCTCACCCAGACCTGCTCCTTCTATAAAAGAGACCATGCCTGTTTTCTGAGCCGTCGCCGCAGAGATCGGAACCCCGGGCTGTTTGGCAAGAAGCTCTTTCTGCTTTGCCGTATCAAGCATCATTGTCTTATCCATGTCTATCTTGCTTTCAGGCGCACTAACGTTGAGTTCCTTGCCGTCACCCACAAAAAGAATGCGATGCTTGCCAATAATGATATTATCACCATGCAGAAGCTTATGGGATACTATCTTCTTGTCATTTACAAAGGTGCCGTTGGTGCTCTGAAGATCTGTAAGGATATATTCCTTACCAGCGACATCTATTCTGGCGTGATACCCCGAAACAGCCAGATTATCCACTGTTATTACATTATCCTCATTACGACCTATTGTGATGCTCTCTTTCTTTAGTGGATATTCTTTAACTACCTGATTATTAAACATCAAGATAAGTCTGGCCATGATTATCTCCCTCAATATGAATTATAATACATTATTCTTATTTTAAAATAAATAGCAATATCTATTATTTAAACAGCATTATTTTTTTACCCGCCTTATATATCCCCACTGAAATATCAGAGAGTATATATGAAATCCTCTTCATAAGACCATGCCTTGCTTTTACAAGATCAGAAAGAAAAACTGAAACAATGGTTGTATTGTCATGGGCGCCCCTTTTTAATACTGTCCGGACAAAATCCCTGCATAACTCTTCTGGGTTAACTGAGTCTTCTGTCATCTCCCGGATTTCTTCATCACTCACCAGGTCTGTCAACCCGTCAGAACAGATGACAAAGCGGTCGTTACCCGATGGCTCCAGCTCGTATATCTCCGGCTCAACATTTTCAGATGACCCAAGGTTCCTGGTAAGGATATGTTTCAGGGATGAAGATGCCGCGTCTTCCTCGGTCATTATTCCCAAGGCAACCTGCTCAGCAACAATGGTGTGATCCCTTGAAAGCATTTCCAGTTCTCCGTCCCTTACCATATATATACGGCTGTCACCCACATTTGCTGCTATAATCATGGACTGGGTGACAAGCAGTACAACAACCGTTGTGCCCATGCCCTGATACTGCTTTTTTTCAAGAGCCATCTCGTAAACCACCCTGTTTGCAAGACGTATGCCCCCAAGGACATAATTACCCTCCTTTGAAAGGGTTTCATCCGCCCCGCCGTAAATATCATCAGCGACGGCATCTTCTTCCAGCCATCTCCTGAAACTCCTGTTTATTATATCAACAGAAATACGGCTTGCTATCTCCCCTGCCAGATGACCGCCCATACCGTCAGCAACAATATAGAGCCCAAGGGAGCCATCCACAGAAAATGAATCTTCATTACCTTCCCTTTTAAGGCCCACATCGGTTATGCCTGAGGATTTTATCAGCAAGTTGGATACGCTCCGATGTCAACAATATGCGTTTTAAGGCCCTGTATGCTGTTATTCAGAGATTTACCCGCAGAAAAGGCTGGTAAACCCGGCCTAATGGGATAAACATTTTTATACCTGATTCTCATCACCCTCGCCCTGCTCCGCCTTCTTCGTTTTCAACTGATCCATTTTTTCACCAAGTACACGGAGGATATGGGCCATCTGACCTGCTGTCCTGAACCGTTGAGCCGGATCCTTTGCCAGTGCCCTGTCAAGTATCTGGTCACATGCCTTCGGTATCCTGTGATTATATTCCCTGCATGATGTGTGGTTTATCTGGGTGATCTGATAAAGGAGACCGCTCAGGTTATCACCGTGAAAGGGCAACTCCCCTGTGAGTAGCTGGTAAAAAAGAACACCAAGGGAGAAGATGTCCGATTTTGAATCGATTTTCTGCCCCATGATCTGTTCTGGGGACATGTAATTGGGTGTCCCGAGTATGATTCCTGTCTTGGTCTTTGATGATGAGATGGCCTTTGCAATCCCAAAGTCTGTAACCTTGACCTGCCCGTTTTTAAGCAGCATTACATTTGCAGGTTTGATGTCCCTGTGTATAACCCCATCCCTGTGAGCATAATCAAGGGCCTCTGCTATCTGTGCCACAATATTCAAAACCGTTCTTACAGGGAGCAGATCTGCCTTTTTGATAAATTTATCAAGGTCCTCTCCTTCAAGATATTCCATTGCCATGTATGTAAGGTCACCGTCATCTCCAACATCATGAATCGTTACAATAGCCGGATGGGAAAGTTTTCCGGCTATCTCCGCCTCCATGAAAAACCTTTCCTTTATCTCCTTGATTACATCTTCCTCAAATTCATCGGAGAACCGTATGGTTTTTATGGCCACAAGACGGTTTATCTTAGGGTCCTGGGCCTTGTACACAAGCCCCATTGACCCCTTGCCTATCTGGCCGATTATCTTGTACCTGCCAACCATTGTGCGCGCATTTACGGATGAATCACTGAGCACACTTGCTGAATCATTTATCCCCCTGTAACTCCCCATTGTGGAGGCATAATCGGAAGCCTTCAGCATAGGGATCCGGTCATCAAGGTCCCTGAAACCCCCACCTTTATTGATGTAAGTATAAAGTTCTATGGCCTTTACAGGCATGTTCTTCTTTTCGTATTCAAGTCCGAGATTGTAGATCAGGTCCTTTGCCTCCTTATCAAGTGGGAGTGACCTGAACTCTTCAAATGCCTCATCCAGTTCGCCCTGGCTCTGAAGGTTGAGTCCTAAAATCCTGCTTGTATCATAGGTTCTTACCTTAACAGATGTTGAAGGATCACTTTTTACAGGAAGGAAAAGAGAGAGTACCACGGTGCAAAAGATCATGTTTCCTGTCTTTAACCATACCCCGGTTGATCCCAGGAACACAAAGACTAAAACCATCAGAAGCAGTATAAGATCAAAACCGTAGATAATTCTCTTAAAATGACTTTTTGATGAAGTAATCAGAATAAAAATAAATGTTATAAATACAAAAAACAGTATCTCAGTATAAACAAGGTATCCTGGTCTTGAGGCTGCGCGGCTATTCATTATATTGAGAAACTGGTCTGCTATAAGGGCTGTATCCTGTGAGGATACCCCGGGGGATTTAATACCGGCGCTAATGACCTCAACTATAACAACCTTACCCTTAACGTCAGGTCCCTTGCCCTTGTTGCCAATAAATTTTTCATAGTTAATGATATTGTAACTGGCAGGATCATCCTGGGATCGTACATACATCCTGCCATTTATAAGCGGAATGTAAAGATCCTTTATTACTACCCCTGACTCGTCTGCCCTGACCTGAGCAGGTTTTGCACCGTGATACAATATTGCCATTCTGAGGGCAAGGCCCGGTACCAGAGACCCTTTATACCCTGCATACACAGGAGAGGAGATGATATCCTGAGCAACTTTTCCGTATATACCCACATATCCTGACCCTGCCACATTTGCTATGGGCCCGGGATAAAAAGATGCCAGACTTTCTGTAGAGATAGAGTCAAGCAAAGCCCTGTCCATAGTCGAGGCATCCAAAAAATCAGGGGTTTTAAATGGTATTGTACCTGGCTGAATATCAGTTAAAGGTATAATTACAGGGCCTTTAAGGGCAGGTAAAGCAGAAGACTGTCCCTCTTTTGAAAGCTCTTCCTCAAGTTTATTTAGTGATTCACTGATAAATTCCCTGAACTGGGATGACTTTTTATCCTGAGGATAACCTTTTATCTCGCCAGAAAATCTCCTTACAACTTCATTAGACGAAACAGGCTGGTTCTTTGTTGGGAGAGATAAAAAGGCAATAACCCTTGCCCCTCCTTCTGAAAGAATCTCTGTAAGTTTTAGGCATGCCTGACCATAGGCATCTTCTTTGCTACCCTGTTTGTCAAAGCCCCTGCCATCGATGCGGATGATAACAATATCTTCTTTTTTTATAGATCCGTTTCCGCTTATGAATCCTGAACCGGTTTTGAATAAAAACCTGTCTATATTATCAATCAATGGCCAGTTAAAAAAGGTCAGAACAATAAAAAGCAGCAGGACAAATATACCTGCAAGATAATCCGGCTTAATTTTTTCAAGTGCCATGTTAATTTCAAATAAAGGTTATTATTCTTGAGTTAGCCTTATTAATTTCCAATTGCTTAAAACTTGTATCAAAACAATAAGTTATTGTCAAAAAAAATATCTTAAATTTAACAAAAAGATAATAGACAATATTAATAGTGTCATAAGTTGTATCATTTACATAGATTAAAATGTAATCTGCAGTCTGCTAAACATTAAAAATATTAGCGTAATTCCTAGATATTTAAGCCTTCCCTTATGCAATTTTTTATAGTTCCAAGAAAGTTCTTCTTATAGGCCTTCTCACACCTTACTCAGATCATATGCCAACTCCCTGCATGACTCGTACCTCTCTTCGACATTTTTGGCTGTTGCCTTTTTAATGATAGGCTCAAAAATCGCCTGGACTGGCGGTGACTGCGTCGACAGTGGCGCAGGTTTTTCATTAATCACCTTATACAGGGTGGTATAAGGATTTTCTCCTTCAAAGGCCTTTCTGCCCTCGATAAGTTCATAAAGGACGCACCCCAGTGAAAAGATATCGCTTGCCTTAGTTGCTGCGAAACCTTTAAGCTGCTCAGGTGACATATAGCTTGGTGTGCCCCAGAACCCCATAGGCTGGGTGCCACCTATCATAAGTGAAAGCCCTAAATCGGTAATCTTCGGAATTCCCTGTTTGTTCAGAATAATGTTTGAAGGCTTTATATCCCTGTGAATAACCCCATTATCATGGGCAAAATGTATCCCCTTGCATATATCTATCATTACCTCGCTTACTCTTGTTAAGGGTAGTTGATTTTTTATATCACAGAACACATCAAGTGTATCGCCATCTATATATTCCATTATGATATAAGAAAATTCAGGGCCTGCGTTTGAATCATAAATAGCAACAATATTATCATGGCTAAGTTTTCCGACAAGTCTCGCCTCTGACACAAATCTGTCTGGCCCTTTATTTGAAACCTTAACAGCTATATATCTTTTCTCAACCTTATCCCATGCCTTATAAACAAGCCCGGTGGCCCCTCGCCCCAGTATCTTGTTAAATTTGTACCTGTCATCACCTGTCGGATTAAGGCATATATCATCCGAATTTTTAATGACCATTTTTTTAAAAAGATCAAATACTGTTCTATTATGTTCTTCAAAATCATTGCCATTTGTGTAGGTCATTTCAACTCCGGTATAATAGAAACTTTCATAATATTTATGTTTACTCCATATATGTAATTGTTAATATATTTAAACTATATTTATAACAATTTATCTTTTTATCCTGAATATTAAAGTTGCATTTTTTAATTTTTGGAATTTTGTTGCCTTTGATTTTAATGACTTAAGCAGTTTTACAAGTTCCTGATAATCCTGAAATCTTAAATCCGGTTCTTTGGCCATCATTTTTTCAATAACCTTCCCAAGGGCAGTTGATACCGCAGGATTTTTCTTTCTTAAAGGTGTAAGCTCCTCATTCAGGTGTTTGAGGAGCACCTCTTCTGCCGAATCACCCTCAAATGGGGCAAAGCCTGTAAAGGCATGATAAAAAGATGCACCCAGCGAATATATATCACTCCTGTGATCCATGGGGAGACCTTGAATAGCTTCAGGAGATATGTAGAATGGAGAACCTACAATGCCCTCTTTGTTTTTCTCACCCACATCAGCGGTTATTGCAACACCAAAATCAACCAGTTTCACAACATCCTGTTTGGTTATCATTATGTTCGCGGGTTTTAAATCCCTGTGAATGATATTTTTCTGACTTACCAAATCAAGCGCCTCACAGATTGTTATCAAATAATCTAGGCCCTTTATTGAATAGAGTTTATCCCCTTTCTTGATCAAATCTGCAAGCGAAGCGCCTTCAATAAATTCCATGGCAAAGTAGAGGATCTGATTCTCGTTACCAATGTGGTATATTGAAGCTATGTTCGGGTGATCAAGCTGAGAAATAAACCTTGCCTCTTTAATAAACATTTCTCTGAATTTTTCCTGAGCCGCAAGTTCAAAGGATATTACCTTAAGCGCTACAGTCCTTTCCAGTGCAATGTCCCAGCCTTTAAATACGCCCCCCATAGCTCCCGCGCCTATAAATGAAACAACCTTATAGTTATTCAGCTGCTTGCCAATAAGACTCTGGTAAAACCTCTTTTCAAGAGATGCCTCTTTATTTTTTTCAGTATTATTCTCTTCATCTGAATCATCACTACCGCGGGTAATAAATAGTGTACGTTCAGCATTTTTCATAGCCTGTGGCGCTTCCTGAGTCTTTTGCGGTATAATCGGCGGGGTTCCTTTCTGCAAATGTGACTTTATATACTTGAGGTAATCAATCCATTCGGCGCTTTTTTCTATTTCCACACCTATTCCGGCATCTTCTGAAACATTGAGATTCTTAAAAGTAATGTGTTTTATGCTGCCCTTAACAACCGAGATCCCGGATGGTAATGAGATCCTAACATAGAGTTCAACCCCGGCCTTGCCAAGCATTGAGGTCTTGATAAACATACCTTTGGCACTGATATTCTTGATCTGACCCGGTATCCAGAGTATGCCATTCCTTGATATCTCTATCTTCAAGATGCGAAGAAGGGCCGCCCTTTTAGCCTCACGTCTCTCTTCATCATCATTCGTTATTTTCACCATCTGGGTGGCGCTGTAATCAATTTCCGGGTCGGATTGAGGGGCGCTCTCAATATTATCCTTTTCAGGTGGAGGGCATATCTCGCCAATGCGTGCAGCCATATCCCCTGACTCTATAGGATAAACGATAAAATCTGTTGCCCCGTCTTTAAAGGCCCTTTTTGCGCTTCCCTGATCATGCAGTGGGACACAGAATATAAATGGAATTTTTTCCCTTAGCGGGTCATTTTTAAGAAAATGCAACAGATCGTAACCGCTGACATCGCTTAATTTATTGTCACACAGAATAAGCTCTATAACATCAGAGGACAGGGAGGACAGCACTCCCCTCATATCCATTGCTGTTAATACAGAATACCCGTAGCTGAGGAGAGAATCAGATATTTCCTTCAAGAATTTCTCATCTCTATTTATAAAGAGTATTTTTTTTCTATTGTTCATCGCTGTTTGGATTTAACCCCTAAAATGAACTCTGCGAATATCAAAAATTATAAATTATGACTTTTAATCACAATGTAATTCAGTTTCCATTAGTTTTTTCATTTGGGTCTGGTTTCAGACATATCTGAATCGCAAAATATTGAGAACCCGCCCTGAAAATGAGCACAGCGATAGGCATTTTATCTGAATGGCCAAGCTGGTGCCCACTTCCTACTATCACCGACGGGAGTGATATCTCAAAGTGATAGCGCTTTCCGACAAAATCCTTTTTAGTTGAACCAGCAATCATATTTACGATCTCAGCCACACCATCATGGATAAATTCAGCATTTATCTTATCTTCATCCGTGCCCATCATTCTGGCGATTATCGTCTGAGCCAGAGGCCAGTAGAATGTGATGCCTAAGATACCTTCTGCCCCGCCAGTCAGGGCTATCAGACCGGAAACATCGCCAAATATCTTAAAATCATTATCAAAATACACCTCTTCGAAAGATACATCCAGCGAGGCAACCGTTTTCAGCACCGTGCATGTATTTTTTACAAATGAATTGATATATTCTGTTTCTTCGTTTAACGGCTGCCGGTTAGGAATAAGGTGGCCACTCAGTATCTGTCTTATCGCTGCAGGGGGATCCTGTAAAGATATTACCTCAGTGGCACCGGCAGTAATAAATGATTCTATTGAGCCTTTATTTCCCATGGTCCTGAAAACAATGATCGGGATGTTTCTGAAATGGCAGGCATATCTTAATTTGCGTATCTGTTTTAACAGTTCTGGTTTTTCATTCCCCTCCTGTAATATGATCAACCTGTAGTCATTGAGTTCTCTGATATTTTTAAAAGAGAGGCTCTCAATGGTTATGGTATTACCAAGTAGATCATTCAAAAGATTTGTGATCGGGGGACTACAATCAATAGCAATTATTCTGTTTGACATTTATTAATCTCCATTATTTCATATTCTGTCAAAATTATTTGAATATGTATTTTAAAAAGGCAAAACACATATACCTTTCAAAGATCAGATAGAACTATTTATGAACTTAATAAGTTCTTCGTTTGTAAAAGGTTTAGAGAGATATCCTTTTGCCCCGGCCTCCCTGGCTAGCTTCACCTTGTCATCTTCAGCCTCTGTTGAGATCATCAAGACTGGAATATTTTTAAACTTTTCATTTTTTTTCAACAATTTCAAGCAGTCCAGTCCGGTCATCCCGGGCATATTCCAATCCATGAAAATAGCGCCTATCTTGCCATCATGTATTTCAAGTTGCTCAAATACTTCCTTTCCACTGCCGGCATGGATTATCTCAGTACCCATGGGCCGCATGGCGTTATGAATTATGTTCCTCATAACTTTTGAATCATCTGCTATAATTACTTTCATGCTTAATCCTCACAATATATAGATTATTAAACCTTCCAACTCCGTGTCTAAATTAGTAAAATTATCTTTTGTATTTAACAAATATCGACACATAGTTGCTATTTCTTAAATATGTAGATTATTTTTTATAAGTTTTTTAAAAAATCTGATCATTGGTGCCCAAAAATCAGGAAAAAAAACTTGATGTAAGCACCTTAAAGGTCATAAATGTAATATGCAGAGGTCGAAAAAGATGGGATAATAAGCACAAAAAAAATACAGCAATATCAAAGAAGTTGATTAATGTTATTATATTTGATAACTTTGCTGTATAATGTGCAATCAAAAGGAATAAAAGGTATAATAATTTAACATACTCATCATCCTTCATATTAAATGGTCGCTGGTCGCTGCTCTTGAGCTGGGCGCCTGTCATCGGTGACCCATTCACGGCTGTCGCCGGTGTAATGCGGGAGCCCTTATTTAGGAATGAATGCCAGTTACACAACTATATCAACATTCTGTCCTATTCCCAGAGACTTCAGGATACCGGTCATCAGATCTTCCTGGACCTTAAGAGCATCTTTCATTACAGCAATATCTTTTTCCGATTCCAGTTGTTCTATCTGAGCAGATGCAATTAGTGGAGCCAATGCCGAACTGCCTGTTCCTACAGGATTAATAGCCATTTAAAAACCTCAGCTTAATTTCTTTTTAATTGTATCGGTAAAAAATTCCAATTTCATTAGACTTTTTTAGAGAATCAGGTGTGACAATTAAAATATCCTCCAAGAAGAAGCAATGCCAAGGGGGTTATAAGTACTTATTTGTTAAAATATTCCCGTACCTGCTTAATTGCACAGAATTTACCGCACATGGTGCAGACATCACTCTCACCAGGGGGATTCTCACCCCTTATACGTCTTGCCTTTACCGGATCAAGTGCGCACTGCATCTGTATTTCCCAGTCAAGATTCCTTCTGGCTTCTGCCATCTTTCTATCGCGTTCAATAGCACGCTTATTTCCCCTGGCAATATCAGCGGCATGAGCTGCTATCTTGGTGACGATTACCCCCTCACGGACATCCTCAATGGTAGGTAAAGATAAATGTTCAGAAGGTGTTACATAGCACAGGAAGTCAGCCCCTGCCTCCCCTGCAACAGCCCCGCCTATTGCACAGGCAACATGGTCATATCCTGCGGCAATATCGGTTACAAGCGGGCCAAGCACATAAAAGGGGGCATTTTTACAGAGCTGTTTTTCAAGAAGTATATTGGCCTTTATCTGGTTAAGTGGGACATGACCAGGGCCTTCGATCATAACCTGCACATCATGGTCCCATGCAACCTCAGTAAGTTCTCCCAGGGTCATAAGTTCATGTATCTGGGCACGGTCTGTGGCGTCAGCAAGGCACCCTGGTCTTAACCCGTCTCCAAGGCTTAAGGTGACATCATATTTTTTTGCTATCTCTAAAAGCCTCTCATAGTTTTCATAGAGGGGGTTTTCTTTATCATGATGCAGCATCCATGTGGTTAAGAGCGCCCCGCCGCGGCTTACAATATTGGTTATTCTCCCCTGTTTTTTTAATGTTTCAAGTGCCGCCCTTGTAAGACCGCAATGTACGGTTATGAAATCCACTCCCTCTTTAACCTGACTTTCAATCACCTCAAATATCTTGTCAACCGTAAGGTGTATGACCCCACCCTGGTTATTTATCGCTTCAACAACAGCCTGATAAATCGGCACAGTTCCGATAGGCACTGTTGAGGCGCTTATTATCTTTTTTCTGCATGCATTGATATCGCCACCTGTGGAGAGATCCATGACCGCATCTGCGCCAGCTTCTATTGCCACCCGCATCTTCTCTAGTTCTTCATCAATAATCGCATGATCCGACGAGGTGCCTATATTGGCGTTTATCTTTATGGATAGCCCTTCCCCTATCCCGCATGGGTTCAAATTTTTGTGGTTGATATTGGCGGGTATCACGACACGCCCCTGAGCGATATTCTCCATCAGGATATGAACATCAACATCTTCCTTTTCAGCCACTATTTTCATCTCGGGCGTTATTATCCCGGCCCTAGCACTTGATAATTGAGTCATTTTAAAACCCTTTTTTTTTATAGATATTATACACTATGTCCTAATAATAGAAAAATGGAAGCTAACAATATGAATACATTATGTCAATTGAATTCCTTGTATTTACTGGATAAAATTGGTATTTTCTTAACGCGATGATTCTAACATTTTTGGAGAGCAAAGATGAAAAAATTCTTCAATGCCTTTTTATCCTTTAATCCTGTTTCCATTTCAACATTCGTTATTCTGTTTACATGCATTATGCTCGGTTATGGGATCGAGATTCTAATCTGTTTGAACTTAAGACCTATGACCAGAGGCTAAAGTGGCGAGGAACAAGGCCCTCATCAGGAAATGTTGTCGCGGCTGTTATTGATGAAAAAAGCCTTGATAAGGAGGGCATGTGGCCATGGCCCAGATGGAAAATGGCAGACCTTGTAAACAGGCTTTCTGATGATTAGGCAAAGGTAACAGGCATTGATGTCTTTTTTACTGAACCCGATAAAAACATAAATATTGAAATTATTAATCAGGTTCAAAACAGGCTCAGTGAATTAAATTTTGCAGACAAGGGTATCAGGGTATACCTGGAAGAAAAAAAACAGCTTGCAGACAATGATGCTGTTTTTGCCAGAGCAATAAAAAATTCAAAGGCAAAGGTTGTAATGCCCTACTTCTGGCATGGCACTAAAGAAAGCCTTGGATATGAGATAGATAAGGAAGAGCTGGAAAAAGGATTTAGATTGATCGGGAACTCCGTATACTCCATGATGGATTATGACGAGGTGCTTAAAGGTGAATATGACCCTTTTGAAAACGCCTATGTAAAACCCTATGCCCCGGAGGTAAACCTTGAGATACTCACAGAACCTTCAGCAGGCTCAGGGTATATTGATCCTCCTTTAACAGATGACGGTATCATACGCAGGATGCCCCTTGCTGTTAAACATAAGGACAGGGATGATGTCTATACAGCATTTTCATTGCAATGTGCATGGCAGTATCTTGACTGCCCCCCGCTTATTTTGCAGATCACCAAATACTATGGAATAGATGGGGTCAGGATAGGCAGGCTTTTTGTACCAACAGATGAAAAAGGGGGCCTGCTTGTTAATTATTACGGCCCAGGTGGCTCCATTCCCCATTATTCTGTAACAGACATACTTCAGGGGAAGATTGAAAAAGGTACATTTAAAGACAAGATTGTTATTGTAGGCTCTACCGCACAGGGGGCCCATGACTTAAGGAATACCCCCTTTGATTCTGGCCAGCCAGGGCTTGAGGTGCATGCCGCTGTAATCGAAAATATTATCAGCCGGGACTTCATAGCAAAGACAATAACCGTACCTGAGTATGATTATCTTGCAATGATTACCCTGGGCCTCATTATTGCCTTGATCCTGCCAAGGACAGGCGCAATAACAGGCATGGTTGCCACTGTAGCTGTTATGATTGGCTATATCTATCTTTGCATGTGGTTGTTCTCAGATTTTGGGATATGGGTTAATATGGTCTACCCGATCTTTGGTGCAATCCTTTTATTGTATTCATCCCTTACGGCATATCGTTATCTTGTTGAAGAAAAGAATAAAAGATTTCTGCATTCAACCTTTTCAAGCTATCTCTCTCCTGAGCTTATCCATGAAATGGTTACAAGCAAGACAATGCCGGAGCTTGGCGGTGAAGCAAGGATAATGACAGCATACTTTACTGATATACAAAACTTTTCCGTGTTTTCCGAAAAGCTTACTGCACCACAGCTCGTTGAGCTGTTGAATGAATTACTCTCTTCAATGAGAGAAATCCTTCTTGAACAGAAGGCAACCCTTGATAAATATGAAGGGGATGCGATCATAGCATTCCTGGGCGCACCTGTTCATATCCCTGATCATACCCTTAGCGCATGCAGGACAGCTATCAATATGCAGGCAGAACTGAGTGAACTGCGTAAAAAATGGCGTTCTGAAAAAATGCAGCCTGGCGCACCCTTGCGAAACATGAAAAACCTCCCCCCTCACGAATGGGCCCCAGATGACAAATGGTCAAAGGTGGTACATGATATGATGATGCGTATAGGCATCAACAGCGGTGAGATTGTGGTGGGCAACATGGGCAGTAAAATGCGCATGAACTATACCATGATGGGTGATGCGGTTAACCTGGCAGCGCGCCTTGAGGCAGGTGCAAAACAGTATGGCATATACACGGCTGTGAGTGAACACACCCTGAATATGGAATTTGTGAATGAAAGGGGAGAAAAAGACAGGGCATTAAACCATGTGGAGGCACGTTATATTGACAACATTATTGTTGTGGGGAGATCAGAGCCTGTAAAGATTTATGAACTATGCGCCATGAAGGGAGGGCTCACCGGACATGAAAAGGAGCTTTTTAAACTCTTTGACCAGGGCATAGAGTATTATCTTAACATGCGATGGAAGGCAGCCATAGAATGTTTCAGGGAATCTATTAAATTTGAACGTTATCCTGAAGCAAAGACCAATCCTTCAGAGGTATATATTAAAAGATGTGAAGAATATCTGATTAACCCGCCTGTAGCGCCAGGAGAAGAATGGGATGGTATTTACAGGCTGAAAGGAAAATAAAGTTATTTCTCCCAATCAGCTGGGAGAAAGGGTTTAAGGATTCGAGGGGTCAAGGGGTCGAGTGTTTTTTTATTAACGTTTTATCACAATAAAAAAATTAAAATTTTTTATCACTGTCTATCAGGATGGTAACAGGGCCGTCGTTAACAAGGTGCACATCCATTGTCTCCTGGAACCTGCCTGTGGCAACCTCGATGTTCTGCTGTTTTATCAGCCCGATAAATTTTTCATAAAGAGGGATGGCCTTTTCAGGCCTTGCAGCTTCTATAAATGATGGCCTTCGGCCCTTGCGGCAGTCGCCCCACAGGGTAAACTGAGACACGATAAGGGCAGCCCCTTTTATATCTATAAGGGAAAGATTCATCAGGTCACCTGCGTCCGGGAATATCCTTAAGTTAACTATCTTATTTGCCATGTATTCGCATTCTTTTTCCGTATCATTTTCGCCAACCCCTAAAAAGATGAGAAGCCCCTTTGATATGGCACCCACGACCTTTCCCTCTATCTCAACCCTCGCCTCTTTTACCCTCTGAATTACTGCCCTCATATTTATATCCTGCTCCTTGATTAAATAAGATAAACCTATTATGTTACGACCCTATTTTCAAGAGAAAGGTTTCGGACTAATGGTTTCAGTTATACTTATAAACCCCTGGATATATGACTTTGCTGCCCATGATTTATGGTCAGAGCCTCTTGGCCTGCTTTACATTGCCGGATTCCTGAGGGATATGGGGTTGAATGTGCACCTTATAGACTGCATGGATAAAAACAACCCTGATATGCTGAACACTTATTCAGCCAAAAAACCAGTGGTAAAAAGATATGGCACAGGCAAATATTACAGGGAAGAGATAGAGAAACCTTCTTCATTGAAACATGTCCCGCGTAAATACAGCAGGTACGGCATACGCCCTGATATTTACAGGAAACTATTAACATCAACTGAGAAACCTTCTGCAATACTTGTAACATCGCTTATGACCTACTGGTACCCCGGCGTAATAGAGGCAATAAGGATTGCCAAAGAGATACACCCGGGTGTCCCTGTTATACTGGGGGGAATCTATGCAAGGTTGTGTCCAGACCACGCCAGGAATTTTTCAGGTGCAGATTATGTGGCAAGTGAAATTACCATGGATAATTTTTCGGAATTGAATAACATCTTTTTACGTTTTGATATACCGGTAGAGACAAGGCATGCCTTGTCTCTACATGATGATTTCTCCTTTTATCCGGCGTTTGACACATACAATAAAATTGACTATGTTACCATCCAGACTTCCACAGGCTGCCCCTACAGGTGTAAATACTGCGCGAGCAGGTTTCTTTATCCTGTCTTTAAAAGACGTGACCCTGAGGATGTTGTCGCTGAGATAACACACTGGCACACCAAATATAATGTGATAGACTTTGCCTTTTACGATGATGCCCTTTTAGTTGATTCAGAGAGGCATATAGTTCTTATTCTTGAAAAGCTGAAATCAAAAGGTATTAAGGTCAGGTTTCATACTCCGAATGCCCTTCATGTTAAAGAGATAACACCGGCCATTGCCAGACTGCTTTATTCTTCAGGGTTCACCACTATAAGGCTTGGCCTTGAGACATCGGATATGGACATGCACAAAGAACTGGATAAAAAGGTATCGTTAGGTGACTTTGAGATCGCTGTAAAAAATCTCAAAGAGGCAGGATATGCTAAAAAGGATATCGGGGCATACATACTGATGGGCCTTTCGGGGCAATCTGTGGAATCAGTAACAGAAACTGTACTTTTTGCAGATAAAGCAGGTGCAATGCCCTACCTTGCCGAATATTCTCCACTCCCTGAAACACCTATGTGGGAGGCATCAATTGCCTGTGCCAGATTTGACATCAAAAGCGACCCCATATTTCATAACAACTGCCTTTTATCCTGCTGGAGTGAAGAGCAGTTGAAAAAGGTACCTGAGCTGAAAAATCTGGTAAAAAAAATCAGAGAGGCATGACCCTCTTTTTCATCATTGACAAATAGAGACGAATAATAAATTATCACACTAGCTTGTTTTCTTAACAGAACCAGTTAACCAAGATAATCATATTCTTAAAAGGGGGCCAACAGATGGAAAAAGAATGGGCAAAACTTTCACCGGAAGAAAAGAGAGAAGAGAGATTCAGGAGCTGGCTTTATCCTGAAGATATCACATTTAATAACCCTGAAGCCCAGGAGATTTACAGGGCAAGGGTAAAGAGAATAAAAGCCGCAATAGAACTTGAAGAGTCCGACAGGGTGCCTGTTATCTCTCACCCCGGCTATGCGCCCGCCTTTTATTCGGGTTACACGATTAAAGAGGTAATGTACGACTCAGAAAAGCTTTTAAAGGCCTGGTTTAAATTCATGGATGATTTTGAACTTGACGTGCTGCCTGACGCACATCTTATACGAAGCGGCAGGGCCATGGAGATAGTGGGGGTAAAGACAAGCAAATGGGCAGGATGCGGCCTCCCGGATAATGTGTCACCCCAGCATGTAGAGATAGAGATACTTAAGGCCAGTGAATGGGATCACTATGAAAATGACCGCTCCGATTTTAACTTACGAGTCATGCTCCCAAGGACACACAAGGCAGCAGAGCCCTTTGCAAAACTCCCGCCCCTATCCATGTTAGGCGGTTTTGGTGGGGCAAATGCACTGGCAGCCTTTGCAGCCCCTGATGTACAGGCAGGGTTCAAGGCCTTTGCTGAGGCCAAAGAAATAGAAACAGAGTGGCACAAAGCAATAAATGCCATTACTGACCGGGGCCTGAAAATGGGCTTTCCCAATTTTTTCAGGTTTGACATAGGTGGAGGCGCCCCCCTGGATGCACTCGGGGCTGGATTGAGAGGCACCAAAGGGACGATAATGGACATGTTTCAAAGGCCTGAAAGGCTCCTTTCCAACATGGATAAAATGGCGGATATGAGTATAAAAATGGCCAGCATGACGCCCTTCAAAGCAGGCACTCCGGTGATATTAATCCCCCTGCACAGGGGCGCAGACGGTTTTATGTCTGAGGCACAATTCAAGACCTTCTACTGGCCCTTCCTTAAAAGGGTGGCAGAGGGATATATCAATGAAGGGCTTGTACCCCTGCTTTTTGCTGAAGGTGGCTACAACACCAGGCTTGAGTTAATACAGGACCTGCCTGATAAAGGCGTTGTATGGTATTTTGACCAGACCGATATTGTAAGGGCAAAGGAGATACTGGGTGACAGGTTCTGCATAATGGGAAATGTGCCCACATCCATGATGGTTACCGGAAAGGCTGCTGATGTAAAGGCATATTCAAAGAATCTGATTGAGAAGGTTGGCAAGGGTGGTGGTTATATACTTGCACCCGGTGCAACGGCTGATGAGGCCAAGTTTGAAAACATAAAGGCCATGAATGAAGCGGCAAGGGAATACGGCAATAAATAGATTCAAGATTCAAAATTCAAGATTCAAAATTTAAGGCAAAGGGCTCAAGGTTCAAGGCGCAAGGTTTTTGTGGGGGCGAAATTTTTTTCGCCCCTACTTTTTTCCTGTCATTTGTTCTTCAGCATTGTAAATAATGGTAACCCTGCTGCTGCGAGAATTGCCCAGAAGATAAAGGGATAGCCATTATTGAATGCCTCAAGACTGTTACCCAATGGCGGGGCAAGAAAGGCCCCGACCATCCCGAGGGTACTTGTAAGCCCTATCGCAGTCCCGCTGTATTCGCTCCCAACCTCCTTTAACTCAATAACCATGACATTAAAAAGGGCAGCCACACCGGTACGCGTAAGACCGGTTATAATAATCAATACCCATACTGATGTTCCCTTGCAGAAAGGCAGGGCAAAAACAGTTACGGCCATCATTATTGTTGATACAGCCAGCACCCCTTTTCTTGCCCCGAGCCTTTCAGATATTAGTACAACCGGGATGGTGCCCAGACTTGCTATGCCAGTCATTACAGTAGTGGCACTGTCTGCCAGAAAAGGTGTCCAGCCAATGAGCTTAAGATAGGTAGGGAGATAACCTGTAAGCCCCATGCTGGAACCCCAGTATGTGGTTGTGATAAAAGCTATCACCCATACCTCTTTTATTTTTATTACATGCTTCAGGGCATCAAGCAGGGGCTGTGAAGCTGGGGATTTATTGGCCCTGCCTGATTCGGGAAATTTATCCCTGCCTGTAAATATCCACAACATGCCAAGCAGAATACAGGGTATCCCGTAGACAAACATTACCCCGCGCCACCCCCCAAACATCGGAGAGAAATAATTTGCGCTCACCATGGTTGCGGCCATTGAGCCAAGGGCCCACACAACATTGAGCATAGCATTTGTCAGGCCAAGCTCTTTACCCCTGAACCACTCGGCCGTTACCTTCGGCACAATGCTCGGCATGGTTGCTGCCATTAGCCCAAAGAGATACATGGTCACAGCCATGCTGATAAAGCCGACTGAAAAACCCCTGAGCGCCCCAAACAGGCCCGCAAATATACTTATAAAAAACATGGTGCGCCTTACACCAAAACGGTCAACAATGAGTCCTCCCGGTAAAGCAATAAACACCCCGGCGAGCGGGTCCATGCCCCATACAACACCGATCTTTATCATGCTGAGCCCGAGATCATCAGAGATCTCCTTGAAGAGTACAGGCATGCACATACGCGAGAGCCCTGCAATAAAGAGATATGACATCATCCCCAAAAAAAGGATGTACCAGCGGTAATAGGATTTTTCTGTCTCAACTGAATTCATACAATTCCAAAATAATTGTTGCCAGGAAAATAATCAGGCATCTAATCCTAATTGATAAACATAAGCAACATCTTCCTGATATTTTTTAAGATCGAAATATTGGACGGTCTTTGAGTTCAGGCGGTCATCCAAAGGCTTTCAAACCAAAGAGTTAGCTGACAGCTGATCGCTGACTGCTGAAAGCTCCATCCAGAATTTGTTTCTTTCTGGATGGATATTAACTAATAATCAGCAACATGCACGTTAATATGCAAATAACACTCTTTCATCCCTATGCCCTCAAGGGAGAGATTGATTTCCGTATCATCACTTACATTGGCAGGCATACTCAGGGCAAATCTTTTTACAGTTGATATTCTTCCGAACCCGTTACAAAGAGGACAATAGAGCCCTTCCCAGAACCCTGACCTTGAACAGACAGGGCATGGCGCCATAACCGGGACAGAAATTGGATAAAGCCCTCCTGATGCAGGATAAAAAAAGATGGAGTCACATCCTCGCGACCCCATCCCTCTCTAATCTATTATGCCGACTTTATGGCTATCTTACGGGGTTTTGCCGCCTCAACCTTTGGAAGGGTAAGCCTTAAAACACCGTCTGTCATCTTTGCCTCAATCTTTGACTGATCGATTATCTCTGAGAGATTAAACTGCCTGTAATACTTGCCTGTCCTATATTCGGTAAAGAGTTCAACCTCATTCTGGCCCTCCGGTTTTTTAACATCACCATCCAGTGTTAGGATATTCTCTTTCAGATCAATATTAAGATCCTCAGCCTTTACACCGGGCATATCAGCCAGCAGCGTCAAACCCTTTTCTGTTTCAAATATATCTACATCGGGAGTAAAGACAAGCCCTGGCTTTGTCTGTTCAGTCATGGTTGATACCTCAGATTTTTCCTTAGCCTGCAAGGCTTTTGCTTCTGATTCGGTCATGATTCATTCCTCCTTTCTGTTCATTTATTTTATAGCTATCTGCCGCGGTTTTGCCGCCTCTGATTTGGGCAGCCTTATTGTAAGCACACCATTCACATTTGATGCATCGGCCTTATTAACATCGACCTGCCCTGGCAGATTCAGTATCCTGTTAAACTTTCCGGATTCTCTCTCACGCCTGTGATACTTTGCATTTTTATCTTCATTAACAATCTTTCTTTCACCAGATATAGTTACGCTGTCTCCGGTAACTGAAAGTTCTATTTCATCAGCCTTCATGCCCGGAAGTTCAGCCCGGATAAAATAGGCATCATTGTCTTCTGTAAGATTGATAAGGGGAAATACACCTGCTCCACGCACAGTACCCCTTGAAAATCCATCTGATAGAAGATCCATCTCCCTTCTTATCCTGTTGAGTTCATCAAATGGGCTCCAGTTGTTTAATGTCCTCCAGTTTGGGTCTCTTCTTAAAAATAACATGGCTAAATCCTCCTTTCATTAATTTTACTTACTTAGATTTCTTTAATATTAACTTCGTTAAACCTTTGGAAATGGAAATACTTAATCAAATATACCGTGTATTATCAATATGATACGTGTTTTTTACAGGCAGAAATACAAGCATGGTAAATTTTATAGTCAAGGGGAGGATAAAAATTTTTTATGATTAATATTGGTTTTTTAACTGGGAATAAATTGACTCAATGGCGGCATACGATTAGAATGCAGACCCTGATCGAATGAACCTAGAGATTAAATAATAAGGAGGAGCTTAAGATGGATGATCGCCAGAAATGGACTCATGTAACCAGGCGCGGTTTTTTCAAGACAACAGCAGTGGCAGGGGTGGCAGCAGCGCTTCCTGTATCAATTTTAGCCTGTGGAAAGGTAATCAGTATAGGTGGAATAAAACCAAGCCCTGAGGGTAAAAAAAGAAACCTGCTTTTTGTGAGTGATGCCCCGGAAAGATTTGAAAAAGTGATTGGTGCAATCAAGTCAATCAGTGAATACGAGATAAATCTGATCCAGCTGAAAGCCGACTTTAAAAACCCCGGTGACATCCTGAAATCAATTAAAGAAAAAGATGTGGACATTTGCTTTTTCACACTGCCCGGTATGGGTATGTCCTCCAGAAATATCGCTGAGCAGATAGGTCACCTGGATATCCCTGTTATTATTCTCGCAAGCACTCCTGAACTGATAATGTGGGAGACAGACCTTGTTGCATCATTCCGCATAAAGGGAACAAATGCCCTTGTTGCAAATTCAGCGGAACACGCTGTTGAACTGATAAAAATACTTTCAGCGCCCAGACCTCTTGAAGGCAAAAAGGCCCTTGTTTTCGGGAGACCTTTCGGATCAACAAGCATTCCATCTCCCAATCTTAACGAGGAATATGTTTTTAGCCAGACAGGTGCCAGAATAACTCATCGGCCAATAGATGATCTGAAAACACTTATAAAAGAGGTCGATGAATCAGCAGCCAGAAAAGAGATGGAGATATGGAAGAAGGGTGCTGTAAAGATTATAGATGTTACAGATGAAATGCTGCTTCACAGTTCTAAAATGTACGTACTGCTTAAGACCCTCATTGAAAAGGAAAACCTGTCAGGAGTTTCTGTGGACTGCCTGAGTTTTTCATTCGGTGCGGATGCAACCATTCCACTCCCATGCCTTGCATTTACCAGACTCAGGGATGAAGGCATAACCGCTGCATGTGAAGCTGATATAGTTATGATGCTTACATCAATGTTTTTGCAGGAAATAGCTAAAAGACCATCCTTTCAAAGTAATGTATCATCGGTAGATATTAAGAACTCAACAACAATACTGCGCCACTGTGTTGCCCCCACAAAGATAATCGGCGCTGACAAGCCACAGCAGCCCTATAACCTGAGGGATTATCATGGTCTGGGCAAGGGCGGCACCTGTGAAATAGCATACCCCATCGGTCTTGATGTAACCATTGGTGGATTCAGTAAGGACCTTAAAGATTTCGTCATATGGCCGGGCAGAACAAAAGATATGGTTGATGACAGGGCAACACCTTCATTCAAGAATGCCCCGCCTCAATATAGTAAGATGCGTAAATTCTGCACCAATATGACAGAAATTAAGATCAAGGATGTTAACAGGTTTATACAAAATATAGTTGGTATCCATCATAACATGATTGCAGGAAGTTTTGGAAAAGAGATCTCAGATGCCTTAATAAGGATGAATGTTAACTCTATTACCCCGCCTGATCTGACAGCACCGGAGGCATAGACATTAGACAGGGATAACGCATCACCCTTGTATATAAGGAGGTTTTATGAAATTCGATTCATCAAGAAGGCGATTTTTAAAAACCGGCGCGGTGTTGTCTGCCGCAGGTATTGCGTCAGCAAATAGCGTAAAGGTCTTTTCTGATACGGCGAGTGATGCGGGTTACAGGATATTAGGTAAAACCGGTTTAAAGGTGTCAAGTGTAGGGTCAGGTGTAGGTATTGAACCTGACCCGAATGTGATAAAGAGGGCCATCGAACTGGGGGTGAATTATTTTGATACTGCCAGGGGATACGGGAATGGTAAAAGCGAACAGATTACCGGTGAGGCCCTGAAGGGAAAAAGAGTCAGGGTAATACTTGCAACCAAAACAGATGGAAGAACAAAGGCGGAAATCTTAAAGGATGTTGATGCGAGCCTTAAGGCCCTGCAAACGGATTACGTTGATATCTTTCACCTCCACTCAAGGGACACACCGGATACAATAACAGACGAAGCGGTTGATGCATGCGAGGTAATAAAAAAACAGGGGAAGGCCCGGTTTATCGGCGCAAGTTCTCATGACATACCTGCTGTTGTGGATAAAATAATCAAGACAGGTAAATTTGATGTTGTTCAGACAACATACAGCTATGCCATAGGCGGGGCGCCATTAAGACAGCAGGCAATATCCAGATTGTATGCAGCAGGCATAGGGGTAGTGGCAATGAAGGTTATTATTGCTGTTGCCGGGTTTGTGCCCAGGGATGTCAAGCTACCCGAAGAGGGGCCTCTGGCAGCTATTAAATGGGTGCTCTTAAACCCGGCAATATCAACCACTGTTCCCTATGTAAAGAATATTGCAGAGCTTGAGATGAATGTAAGGGCAATGAAAGAGCCTTACACCTATCAGGATGAGCGGATGCTCTACACCAGAAACGAGGATATCCGGCCCTATTACTGCCGCATGTGCTATGAATGTAAAGGCACCTGCCCGAATAATCTTCCGGTTACAGATATGCTGAGGTTTCTGGCATATAATGATTTTGGTGGAAACATCAGGCAGGCGCAGGCAAATTTTAGAAACCTGCCTGATAATGTCAGGGCTATTAGGTGCAGTGATTGCTCTTCCTGTGCAGTCAAATGCCCGAATGGGGTTGATGTACAAAACAGGTTGATTCGCGCACAGGAAATTTTGGTTTAGTATCCTGTGGCAAATTTCCGGTGATGAAAAGATTAAATCATTGTCGTTAACCAACGCACGGAGAACACAGAGAAGATATTTTAAACTCTGTGAACTCTGTGCCTCTGTGGTGAAAAATATACTAATGTATTTATGGTAATGTATCCCTGATTCTACTCCTTTGGCGGGTCACCATCATACCCCCCGGACGGATTCAGAAATATATTACCAGGTTCACCGGGCAAAGGTAAAAGCCAGTCAGGGCTGCTTTTTGGATACAGCAGCCTTGCCTGCCACTGGATGGCAAAATCCTCAGCCTTTACAACAGGATATTTTTTATAAATCTTCTTAACAAGTTCATCTGCTGATTTTGCAGTGCTGTATACCTCCTCGTAATTATCCAGGTAGTTTATGGACCAGTCTGCACACTCTGTATATTTACTGTGTATATCTTTCTGAACTGCCTCCATGATCCTGACCTTTTCCTCATCGCAATGGCCGGGGATGATTATTCTGGCTTCAAACTCCTTTAACCTTGCAATGTCCTTTCGCCATATAACCCTTCGGGCCACATTGCTTTCTATAGGCCAGAGGTGGCAGTCATGAAAGGCTATATCTGTCGCACACAAAACACCGATAGAAGGAACCCACACAGCAGAATTATTAATACTGTCACCTTCCCAGCCGTCTGAGAATATGATATCCTCACCTTCAAGCTCAAGCCTCGGTTTGGTAAGGGGAGTTGGTATTGTTGTGGCCTTTGGTATTTCACCCGGCCCGAAACGGTCGATAAACCACATGTCAACCTTGTCTCTGGAGGTAGCCTTTATATCCTTTATCACACTAGGAAGGGCAACAATTTTTGCCTCTGGAAAGGCGAACTTGAGTACTGCAAGCCCGAAATGGTGGTCAGGGTGAAAATGGGAGACATAGATATGAGTAAGCCTTTTTCTCATTGGCAGGATCTCTGACACCATCCGATATGAATCGCTCATTACCTGGGATGCATCAATGAGTATGGCATCTCTTTCACCATACAGTAATGTGGAGTTGCTGTTAAAGCCAAGATAACTGTGGAGAAACACCCTGAAATTAATGGCCATATGTCACCCCTTATATTATCTGATGTTGATTGGATGATTAATAAATACCATTTTTTGCATTTATGATCAATTGTGTTTTCTTGTATGAAAAACAGATAAGTTGTAGAGACGGGTTTAAGACCCGTCTCTACAACTTCCCTTAAAACACAATGTTTTCGTCGCCTCACTACGAAACCCGGTGTAAAATTCAGGTATTAATTTTTTATTTGACATTTTGTTTATAGATATAGATAATTAGTGTCATATTCAACTAGTACATTAAATCACTATGTCACTGATATCAAAAAGGAGGTGATAGTTTATGATAGATTTTAAATTAGACCCAAAGAGTGGGGTTCCTTTTTACAAACAGATAATAGATCAGATCAGGTACGGTATAGCAACCGGGACGCTGAAGGTTGGAGAGCAACTTCCAACAGTAAGGTCTCTGGCTGTCCAGCTTCAGGTAAACCTCAATACTGTAAGCAAGGCCTACAGGGAACTGGAGATAAAAAATGTCCTTGAAACGCACCAGGGCACAGGCACATTTATTGGCAGCGCAAAGGTTGAGATAACTACGAAAGAAAAACAGGGTAAATTAGAAAGTATTTGCAATGAATTTTTAAGTATTGCGTCAAATTACGGGTTTACAGCAAAAGAAATAATTGAAGAACTGAAAAAGAGATAAGGAGGTGGCATATGAAAAAGATGGAGCAATCTGAAATAGTCGAAGATATAAAAAAGATAATTAACCCTATAGCCATTACTGTTCTGATTGTTTTACTGGCAGCAAATATTCTGTTGCTGGTATTTGGATTAATAAATATTCCACTGGCATGTGCCGGTTTTGTTGTTACCATCCTAATTACATCATCAGTAAAAATGGCTGACCAGTGGGAAAAGGCGGTTGTCCTCCGTATGGGTAAATATAGAGGACTCAGAGGCCCGGGGATTTTTATAATAATACCTATAGTGGATTGGGTTAATAAATATGTTGATCAGCGAATCAGGGTAACTGATTTCAGCGCAGAAATGACCCTCACCAAGGACACAGTACCGGTAAATGTAGATGCTGTTGTCTACTGGATGGTCTGGGATGTGGAAAAGGCTGCCCTTGAGGTGCAGAAATACTGGGAAGCGGTCGCATACATTGCCCAGACAGAATTGCGTGCCAACATAGGGAAGCATGAACTTGCAGATCTTCTTCAGAATCGTGAAAAGGTAGCGGATGATCTGCAAAAAACACTGGATGAATATACAAATCCATGGGGTATAACCTGTCAGAATGTTGGAATAAGGGATATCGTAATTCCAGCAGAGCTGGCAGATGCCATGAGTAAGCAGGCCCAGGCAGAAAGGGAGCGACAGGCCAGGATTATTCTTGGTACCGCAGAAACCGAGATATCTGAAAAGTTTGAAGAGGCAAGCAGACGATACATTGGTAATCCGGTTGCGCTTCAACTGCGTGGTATGAACATGCTTTTTGAAGGGCTAAAAGAAAAGGGATCATTGATAATAGTGCCAAGCTCAGCGCTGGAATCCATGAACCTTGGTGCTATAACCGGCATGGCAGCCCTTTCAAACAAAAATGTGACCGAGAATTGAAATAAAAGAAACCTTAAACCGGAGGATATTTCATGAAACGCATTATAATGTTTTTTATCGTATTATTCTCATTACAGGTTAACGCAGAACTACCACCTTTACTGGATCGTGAATTGTTTTTTGGAGATCCTGAGATTTCAGGCGCACAGATCTCTCCTGACGGGCAATTCATCTCATTTATAAAACCCTATAACAATGTCATGAATATCTGGGTTAAAAAGCGGAATGAACCCTTTGACAGGGCCCGTCCCCTGACAAATGATGAAAAACGTCCTGTCACATCCTATTTCTGGGCCAGGGACAGCAAATATCTCCTTTACGCCCAGGATAAAGGCGGTGATGAAAATTACCGGATATATGCCGTGGATCCTCTAGCCTCAGGAGACCCTGTCCCAAGTGCACGTGATCTTACTCCCATGGAAAAGGTAAGGGCCAGCGTTATTGCAGTCCCAAGAGATACTCCAAATGAAATCATCGTGGGATTGAATGACAGAAATCCTCAATTACACGATGTATATAAAATCAATCTCACAACTGGAGAGAGAAGCCTTATACGCCAGAATAACGAGAATATCGCTGACTGGGTTACAGATCAAAAGGGAAATTTACGGTTAGGTATTCGTCAGACTCCGGATGGTGGAACAGAGATATTAAAAGTAGAAGGGGAGAAACTTGTACCGATCTATTCTGTCAATTCGGAGGAATCAGTCAGTCCGGTCCATTTCACGGCTGAGGGAAACAGCTTCTATATGGTTACCAGCAAGGGCAATGATGTAGATAAAAGTCAGCTTGAACTGTTTGATCTTAAAACCGGGAAATCTGAGTTCATTGAAAAGGATCCCCTTAATGAGGTTGACTTTGGCGGTACACTGTTCTCAGAGTTGACAGATAAGCTGCTTGTAACCGTTTATGTAGGTGACAGGCTTAGATTGTATTTTAAGGACAAGACCTTTGAAGAGAAATTTAAGTCACTTATGAACCAGATCGGAGATGGGAATTATAGTATATCCAGTATGACAAAGGATGAACAAACATGGGTAGCCTCAGTTTCACGGGATGTTGACCCTGGTTCTGTTTATTTATTTGACTGCAAAACAGATAAAGCAGAACTGCTCTATCGACAAAGACCTGATTTACCATCCGAACACCTAGCAGAAATGAAACCAGTAAGATATAAAGCAAGGGATGGTTTGGTTATACCCGCCTATCTGACCCTGCCAAAGGGTATACCGGCAAAAAATCTGCCTGTTGTGGTATTTGTTCATGGAGGTCCGTGGGCAAGGGATGGTTGGGGATATGATTCTATAGCCCAGTATCTTGCAAACCGGGGATATGCAGTATTAATGCTTAACTTTCGAGGGTCTGCAGGTTACGGTAAACAATTCCTCAATGCAGGTAATAAACAGTGGGGAACCGGCGCCATGCAGCATGATATAACCGATGGAGTGAAATATCTCATACAGGAAGGCATAGCTGACCCGAAACGTGTTGCGATAAGTGGCGGTTCCTATGGCGGATATGCAACCCTGGCCGGGCTTGCATTTACACCTGATCTTTATGCTGCCGGGTTTGATATAGTGGGCCCATCAAACATTATTACTTTATTGAATTCGATTCCACCCTACTGGGCACCAATCAAGAAAATATTCTCAGTGCGCGTAGGAGATATGGATAACCCCGAAGATCTGAAGATGCTTAACGAGCAGTCACCATTGAATTCGGCAGAAAAAATCACTGCCCCGCTCTTTGTTGTGCAGGGTGCCAATGACCCCAGGGTTAAGCAGGCAGAGGCTGATCAGATTGTTGCCGCTTTACATGCACTTGGTCGTGATGTTGAATACATGGTTGCCCCTGATGAAGGTCACGGTTTTGCAGGAAAGCTGAATAACCTGGCAATGTCTACAGCGATGGAACAGTTCTTTGCCAAACACCTTGGCGGACGCGTACAAAAGGATGTGAGAATAGAAATAAAGGAAAAGAAGGATTCAATAACCGTGGATGTAAGCACAGTAAAGATGCCAATAAAAAGTAAAGAGTAGTGAAAGAAAGGTGTCACCTGCACAGTTGGCAAATTGAAACACAATAGGCGATTTCATAAACTTGTGCAGGTGATCTTGAGCTTTTTAAATAAAATAACATTTTTTTATAAATAGTATTGACTGAGGAGTGTTTGACATTAAATTGGATTGCATGAAAATATCAAACTCAAAAACCTGCACAATAGACCTGCTCATGATCCTTTTTGGAGCATTTGTCTGCCTCCTGCAACTAACAGGAGGCAGCGGCTTTGTCAGCGGGGATATATTTTTCTATTCTTTTATCGCCTTCCTGGTTTCCATTATTCCGGTTTTCACCCTGAAAGGTAATATCGAAAAGCCAGCCATATTACTGATTCCAAACAAGCCTTTATACTCACGAAAGAAAATCATACAACATAATGATCCTCTGCTGATGTAGCCTCAAGCATTTTATTCCTGATTATTTTAAATTGTCATTTATGTGAGTCGGAAAATTTCCGGCCATAAATTCTGATACAAACTACAAACAGGAGATATATAATGGATCATGAACTATCTCGCCTTATATTGACATTGGTTTTAACTGGTGTCGTGTTTTTTGCATGGAATTATTATCGAGGTGTTTTATCCGATAAATCATCAGAATCTGTAATTTCTGTTAAACAGACAGAAAAAGTTGAAGTGCAAAAAGAGACTATACGTAAAGATTTATCAATATATAAAAATTGTGGCGCTCTCAAAATTGTTGTTTATCCAATTTATAAAGCATTGGAAATTATTAACAGACAAGTAAAAAATCCAGGGATTGCCCTTATCATTATCACCATTATTATCCGGTTGCTGCTCATGCCAGTGACTGTTAAACAGATTATGAATTCAAGAAGAATGGCCGGGCTAAAGGATGAGATTGAAGCAATAAAATATCGTTATAAGAATAACATACTGGAAATGCATAAGGCAGTTTCAAGGCTTTACACTGAAAAGGGCATTAATCCGCTTTCGAATATTGGCATGGCTGTCTTACAGATTCCATTTTTCGTTGCCCTGTATAAGATTGTAAATGAAGCATCTCTCTTTTCAGGTGCAAAATTAGGCCTTTGGATCAATGACCTCAGCGCCCCCGATCCATACTTTGTTCTTCCATTTTTAGCAGGGATAATAATGTATCTTGGCTCCAGATACCCAGGGAATACAGAAGTTCAGACGCAAAAATGGTTGATATATCTTCCAACTATTCTGTTTACTATCTTCCTGTTGAAACAGCCCTCGGGTCTGGCGTTATACATTCTTGTCGGGGCCATATTTCAGCTTGTTGTCAATGTTGCTTCAGGTTGGCTTTTTTTCATGAGAGAAAAGAGCATGTAAAATGAAAAAGCCATGATTGATGGCTTCGTAAAAAAGTTGAATCTCACACAAAGGCACAAAGTCGCAAAGGTAAATACTTAAATAAAACTGTTTTTCTTGGTGTTCTTTGCGGCTTTGCGTGATAACTTGCCTTTTTACAATGTTGTCATGATTGTTATTATTCATTTTTGACAATGTATCTTTTGTATAATAAAAGGGAATAACAAATTCACTATCATTCAACGTGTCTGCAATACTTTTATTTTAAATGGGAGGTTATCCGCATGAGCAATAAGAAAGTCTTTACAGATGAAGAACTGAAGGTGATGGGGACACCCACCCTTGATCTTATTAAAAAAGCAGTAGATGCTGGTGACAAAGAAAAGGCAAAAACCCTTGCAAAGAGGTTACAGAGCGAGATCGGGCATCTGCATGACGGTTATATGGTGTGGGTCAGCGGCTTGCTTTCCTATATCTACAAACACAATGGCGTGGATGCTGTTGAAGAGGCTGAAAGAGAAGCACATGGTGTCGAAGGGAGATCGGTTTTCAAACCTTCAGGAAAAACAGATTTTAAGTCAAGGGTACAGGAACTGGCGAGCGGTTTAAGGGGCCACATGCAACCCCTTGTTATCAAGGAAGATGATGAAAAGGTAACTCTTACAATGAAGCCGTGCGGTTCAGGAGAAAGGCTAATCCAGATGGGGCTTTACGAACCTGAATTCGGCCTTGCAAAGGTTAAGGAGCACCACCCGGCAACATGGGGCATGAAGGATTTCCCAATTTACTGCTGCCACTGCCCTATTATGGAGATGCTGACCATAGAGGCCACCGGCAAAATGGGTGCAGCCCATATTGTAGCCGAGCCAATGGAGTTCGGTGAATGCCATTTTGCCATATATAAAGATTCTAACGACATACCTGAAGAATATTACAAGCGTATAGGCAAAACAAAACCCAAATAGAATCATATCGTGGAGACGTCCGCTCGGACGTCTCCACGCAGCTATTTATTCATCTCTTCAATCTAATTGGACAATAAAAAGAACAAAACGTAACAAATCGGTAACATTCCTCCTTTAAATTTTCAGCCACTGTTTGAAAAAAATTTATGTAATTCACATTACTAAAGGAGGAGAAGAATGGAAAAAGTATTTAAACTCTTATTATTGGGATTTTTATTAACTTTTATTATAACAATTATTTTTCTCCTCAGGATGTGCAGAGAAAAGTGAAACATATAGTCAGGTTTGAGAATTTTACTTTTATTATTGATAACAATGGGTTAATTTAACTAATGGAGGATATGTCATGCCAATAAAAGTATTAATAACATGGTTTATTATATCCCTATTGATATTCGCCTCATCAGCTTTTTGCGCTGATGTTTCAACCCTTCTGGAAAAAGGAATATATGCGGAAGAGACAAAGGGTGATTTAGACGAGGCGATGAAAATCTATCAAAAGATCATCAATGAGAACGCTGGAAATAGTGTAAAAATCGCAGAGGCATATTACCGCCTTGGAACATGTTATTTAAAGACCGGAGATGAGGCAAAAGCAATAGAAATGTTCAAAAATATTTTAACCGGTTTTCGTGATCATAAAAAGATTACCTCGGATGCAAGGGCTCAGCTGGTAAAGCTAAATGCCCTTGATGAAGAATATCAAATAAAAAAACCTCTTGAACTCGGTCCGGTTCCCTGGGAAAACGGAGAAACATGCTGGTATAATGTTAGTACTCTGGTGCTCGAAAATCTTGGTAAAATGATTGTTTCTATCAAGGATGTTACTATAAATGGCAATGATCTATGGAGAATTGAAACTTACGTTATAATACCCGGGGAAAGGCAATCCCAATTTTGCCGTGTTGATGTGCTAAAAAAAGACTTTAAGCCTTTTGAAGGATTTTCGAAAGGAGTTCTGGGTAATAAAGTTAAATATGAAAAAGATCATATTCAAATTTTTATCGACAGCCTGGGCACAAAAGATACGAAGGAAATTCCCATTAATAATTTTGTTTATGATAGCAATCAAGTTGATCTCCTTTTAAGGCGGTTGCCACTTAATGAAGGTTACAGTACGTCATTATCGACCTTTAATATTGCGACCGGAAATATTATAAAGGTTGAGGTAAGGGTTACGGGTATAGAAACTGTAAAAGTGCCTGCTGGAACCTTTGAGTGCTATTGTGTTGAACTGGTAATGGATTCTAAAATGAAAGTAAATTTCTGGATCTCGACTGATGAGAAAAGATATGTGGCAAAATATGATCTTGGCGCTCAGGGTAGTGTGGAGCTTGAGAAAATAGAACAGGTGTCAGATGATAAACCTGAAATGTTTAAAGACGGTGAATCTGGTATAAGCATGTCTGCACCAGATGGCTGGTATATTTTCAAAAGTTCAATAACCGGTCCCTTAAAAATGCTTCTTCAGATTGTATTGCCTGAATTAAAAGCTGGATCAACATTTAGTATTGTACAGCATTTTGGTCAACTACCAGATTCGCAGAATATTCTTAACAATATAGAAACAATGAAGCAGGCTTTTAAAAATTTTACACTTCGCCCTGAAAGCTGGACGTATGGTGAAATAGATGGATTGCCTTCATCAACATTTATTGCGGACTATGATAAAAAAGATAATAAAATGGTTTTATACCGCACTTACATACTTGATAAAAAAGAATTGTGTCTATTCGAATTGCAAATAGAAAAAAACAACTTTGATAAAGTAAAAATCGATTTTGACAGTCTCGTTCATGGCTTTAAACGGAATAAGACATATGATTACCCGGTGAGTACTGTGTTAAAGCACTATAAGAGCCCTGACAATAATTTTGAACTGGATATCCCTGAACGATGGTACACTTCACCTCCCGATTACAATAATAGTCCGAACGAAGTTATCAGGTTCGGGTCCCAGCAAGGCGGCTCCTACATCTTAATTGTCTTTCGTAATCCTAATTATTTTAACCAAACCCTTAAAATGGCATGTGATCAGACACAAAAAATACTTGCCAATGGAGGTTTCGGGAATTTTATTACCGCAGAAACAACCATAGGTTCAAAGGATGTTATAACGCTTGACTTTGATAAACCCATGGGAGATGGGGGAACCTGGAGCTGTCGTCACTACTTCATCCCGGATGGAAATTTCACCTATGTACTGGGGTTCGGGACATTCGACAAGGATGGCATGATTGATCTATATGACAGGGTAGCTAAAACATTCAGAACCAAATAGGTGAAGAAGGAGGATTTATAATGGCTAGAAAATCTTTTGTATTTTTATGGCTTATTTCAATATTAGCATTCAATTCATCCGTCTGGGGGGAAAACGTTTCAATCCTTCTGGAGGAAGGAATATATGCAGAAGAGACAAAGGGTGATCTGGATGAGGCAATGACAATTTATCAAAAGATCATCAATGAGAACGCTGGAAACAGTGTAAAAATCGCAGAGGCATATTACCGCCTTGGAACATGTTACCTGAAGACAGGCAATGATATAAAAGCAATAGAAATGTTCAAAATAATTTTGACCGGTTTTCGTGATCATGAAAAGATTGCCTCGGATGCCAGGGCTCAACTGGCAAGGCTGAATGCCCTTGATGAAGAAGATCAAACAGTCACTCCCCTTGAACTCGGTCCGGTTCCCTGGAAAAACGGAGAGACATGCTGGTATAATTTCGGGACCCCAGCGATCGAAAATCGCGGCAAATCAATTTTATCTATCAGGGACGTAAACACAAACGGCAATGACCTGTGGAGAATAGAGTATTACGTTGTTATCGCGGGGGAAGGCGGGTTTACATTCAACCGTGTCGATGTCATTAAAAAAGGATTTATACCTTTTGCAGGATCATCGAAAGGCGCCCAGGGCGATTATAACATTAAATTTGAAAAAGATTATATCCGGCTTGATATTGACAGCCCCGGCACAAAAGAGACGAAGAAAATTTCCACTGAAAATACTGTTTATGATAACAATCAGGTTTTTTATCTTTTAAGGCGGTTGCCGCTCAATGAAGGTTACAGCGCGTCATTTTCGATCTTTCTTCCTCAGACCGAAAAAATCATGAAGTTGGATCTGAGAACTGAGGGCATCGAGACTGTAAAGGTGCCTGCCGGAACCTTTGAGTGCTACTGCGTTGAACTGATAATGGATTCCGAAA
>CAZCMD010000019.1:0-42874 GCA_964499695.1 uncultured Desulfatiglans sp. | reverse complement strand
CATGCCATATTTCTCCAAATTAGCAGCAAAATGTAAAATCTTTAACCTGATTTGATCATCTTTTACCTGCTTAGCCTTCCTTGCAAACTGATTAGCAGATTCTGATTTATCGGGATATAATCTGGAATCCATCATAGATGAATCTCCCTGATTTAACCTGGAGATACTCATATCTATCGAAGCATCGTCAGCCAAAACCTGCATAATAAAGAAGAAGATAACCAGTGCTTGAATTATAATTAAACGCATCAAATATTCCTCCATTTTTACCTGGGATTTATAGTGTCCCATTGATGGGTATCATACTGTGAAGTACCGGCGTCAGCCCTTGGCAATGTAATAACCTAACAGCATACTCTTGTCCCAAAAGCTAAACGGAGATTTGCCCCCTTTCTGGACGTGGAATTAAACCTAATCAATAAGGTATGAAGATGACTTTTTCCTGGACTGTCTTCCGATAATCGATCCTATTACCAGGCCGAACAACAGAACCAGTGCGCCAATAGCAAACCATATCTGAGCATGGGATTCCTTTGTTTTTATCATCTGTATTTCGAGTTCTTTCAGGGCATGCTCGGTTTTCTGCAGTTTTTCAAGATTGGATTCATATTCAGCCTTGAGCTGAAGGTATTGTGATGAGCCGGTTTTAAGGGTCTCATATTCGTTCATTAAAGAGGTCATTTCCTTTTGAGTCTGCTGGAACTGGGAAGTCAGGTCATTTTTTTCTTTTCTTATCAGGGAAAGTTGTTCATTGGCCGTGGACAGTCTTTCTTTAAGCTTTTCATTCTCAGCAGACAGGGTTTGGGCCTGGATTTCGTATGGGACTCTGTCTATCAGATATTGAGTTAAAACCCAGCCTTCCAGTTTAACCTCATTATTATCCAACACACCCACATGGCTCCATTTTTCCCCTGATTCAAGAATCTTCAACTCCTGACCGGATTTAAGCATCTTTAATATTTTATTCTCATTACTCGGTCCGGTTCTGAGCGTGACAGTGTGGGTATCGGAGATATAAAACCTGTCAGAAGCGGCTGATTGCGCAGTAAAAAAAAGGATTAAGAATAATATAGGAATCATCTTTAATTTTTTCATTTTTCTCCTCTTAATTAGAGATGCATTTTAAGTTCTGAATAAATATCCGGGTAATGATAATCTCTGGAGAGTAAAAAGCAATTTACACCTCATGTCAATCAAGTTTTTAATATTTCTTTCTAATCAGTCTAATTTTGAAAGGAAATACCGGGGAAATACTGGGGGCAGCACTCCACCGGTTTTACACACCGGTTTTCACATTTGATGAAGTACGTCTTTGAATGAGTTAGCGTTCTTAACTATTTCTTCAAGTTTTTCATTTTGCTCCTCTTTTGCTCTATTTATTAGTAATTTTTTAAACATTTCAATTGTATATTTTTCATCGAGACTAACAAATTCGAACTCAATTTTATTTAGGAAAAAAAGTAATTTTGCCAGCCCTTTATTTGGGAGTATTTTATAATCAGTTACTTTGTAAAGCATCCCGTCAGAGTCAACAAACTTAAATTTCCTAATTTGTTTTATAAACTTTTCTCTATTTCTGGAAGCAATAGGTAAAGCTAAATAAGGGTTTTCATACAACATATTATGTTGTTTATATCTAGAATTATTCCAACTACATTCTGATATGTCGTATATCGGGAAGTTCATAGTAGGCCTCTTTATAAATTCTGTCATAAAGTTCATGTGTCCCGACAGCTACTGCACCTATTCTGTCTCTTATACCACGACCAGTCGACAGTAGCTAAGTGAGGTAAGGGCGAAAGACCGGGGTCAGCCCGTTGACATTGGACATATTTTTTTTGATTCTGTCTACTCTATTACTTAACGCCCGGTCTTTTTTCAGATAACCAATGTCCAGATACTACTCATAGAATATATAATGTTTGTTAAACAAGTATTTTATGAAAACTTACTTTCTCATCTTGTAAAGAATTAAATTCTTATAATCAATCTGCACATCAAATAATTTCCGGAAAACATCCACATAGGGGCTTTTTGTTGCCGGTTCCCCATTGACTGTCTCAACCGCTATATTTTTCAACGGGCTGAACTCCCTTTCAAGCAGGTTCTTAATGGGGGCAAGAGATTGCTCAATATCAGGGTCATCAGGGGGAATCATCATTGTTAAAACCTTTCCGCTGTTTTCAACAATAACCACAGGCCCTATTCCCCTGTAGACGATACAGTTGCCCTGTAACCGCCTTGGTGTTGCTCCCTTTAATGCGTCTATCTGCATACCGCATACAGACGCAGGGTCAAAGGCATTTACCCAGTAGATACTATTATCCTCTGCAAGGGTAGAGAGCATCTGAAATGCCTTGCGTGAGATAAACTGCGGCCCTGAGACACCCTTGAAAAAAAGCCCTGACATTATTTCACCGGATAACTCCATGATATAGAGGCTCCTGAAAAGGGCCTTCCAACCGAATTCAGGCAGTTCCCTGAACAGTAACTCCCTGAAGATAATCCCGTACCTGTCAAAAAGAAGCCTTACCCTCTCTTTTTTTATCTCTTCCTCTCCTATCAGGTCTGCATCCTGTTCAATGTCAGGGAGTCTGAACCAGTTGCCAGTATATGTGTGAGTGCCTTTCCACCTGTTGAAACCTGACCTCCGTGCTATGCCTCTGCCTCTTCTTCTATTATCCTGACTGGCTGTGATCTCAGGCGCACTGAAATTGTTTTCAATCCCCCTTCTTACTGCGCTGTAACCATCGTTTGATATGATGCCGTTCCATACGCCCTTCCATAATCTATCTGTGAGCTCTGCAGAATTAGTGCCGGTAATCTCCATAAGGTCGAAAAAACCGTACCTGGCCTTTGCATCAGGGAAAAGCCCTTTATCATTTTCTCTGTCTCCCTTTGCCTTCGCATTGCCAAGGAGATCAAGTTCAGGCTCAAAACAGAAGGCTGTTTTTTCTTTTTCAAAACCTTTCCAGCAAAGATCGCTCTCACTTACGATCCTGTCAAGGTAAGCGCATTTGTAGGCATGCATCCTTGCCGGAAGTATATCAGTCTCCCAAATCCCGGCGGGAAGCGGCAGGCAGAGCAACTGTTCCAGACGATTGAAAAGGGCTTCTTCATCCTCTGCCTTTACACTTAAGCCCTGATACCTTGCAAGAAAAAGAGGCAGAAAGGCAGCATCAAGGGGATCAATAACAGGTACTGACCTTGCCCTGTTAATACGGAGCATGATCTCGTAATTTTCCGTGTCACAAAAATAGACCTCCGGGCTACTCTTTATTAACCTGCCGGTTATAACATCATTTGATTCAATAAGACTGGCAAGCACAGGTTCAAGGTCATTAATGCTGATCCCAAGGGTGTGAGAAATCCATTCTTTTGTAACAGGACCATAGAACCTTAACCATTCTAAAAACATATTGATTAAAATTTCATCGGCTGACCTGTTTTCGTTTACTTTATATTCGTGCTTATGATCAACATTGATTTCTTCACCATTAAGCAGCCTCGCCTGAAGATTGCCCGTCAATGGGGTGAGCGCTTTACTGATATGCTTATAGTTCTCAAGAGGTGCAATAAGATCTTTACCGGTTAATGGGAGGGATATATGAATGAGCTTATTTGATACAGGTTCAATAACATCCGATGACCTGCCGTTCGTGTCCCTTTCAATGGCAGATAAAAGCTCCTCCCATTCTGAAACAGGTATAAACAGCCGTTCCTTTACCCAGTCCAGGAGTTCAGGGGGCTCCTGCGGTGAATAACCTGGTGCGAGACGCTTTCGCTTCAGTTCAAATTCTTTAACAACAGCCTCATTTACAGCAGGTCGCTGTTCCTCGTTGAACAGGATATCCTGTAGAAGGTCACCTTTGATAAGAGACCTGTTTGAGGCGGGCTGGTCATTTTCATACATGTACTGGTTGACCTGATTCCAGTTGATATTTGCAGCAAACGGGCTTGGCCGTAATGTTTTTACGTGAGACCATTTAATAGCCCCTGATGCTATCTCACCCAGCACAAGCCGCAGGTTATCAAGATCAAACTCATCATTAAGGCACGTGCGCCATGTTTCTATGAGAATGGGAAAGTCTTCATATCCTATGACCTTTTCAAGGAGCTTTTTTGAACGGAGCCTTGTCATCCACAGGGGCATCCTCTCGCTTATTTTGTTCCTCGTTATTAAGAGTGCCCGCCCGGCGCACTCCCTGAACCTGGCCCCAAAAAAACCTGATTTTTCAAGCTGCATTTTCAGGTATGAATCCAAATTTGAGCCGGTTACCAGGTTGATTAGTTCATCAGGATCAATACTGGTATTGAGTTGAAACACAATAGAATCATTGCCAGGATATATCTCAAGGAACTCCCCGTGTTTTTCCATCCATGCGGCGTTTATTGCCATGGCATAGGGGCGGTTCAGCCTTCCGCCCCAAAGGGTGTGAATAACAAGCTGGTTTCCCGGCACTCCGGCAGGGCCTGTTTGAACCTGTTCAAAGATGATGTGATGTCTGTGTGGAAGGGCGGCATCTGTATAATCCTTCTGTCTTTTAAGAAAATCTTTAAGGAGCCCGGATGATGTTTCATCCATGAAATGGTGCTCCATTAAAAACCCTTCAAAATCAGAGTCATCAAGGCGTTCATCCACCATCTCAAGAAATGATGAAATCTTTTCGGAGAAATAGAAATCCCGGTTCAACTCATTACTGCGCCAGAATGGCGTATCCATTATCTGCGCGCCTGATGGGGTAACAAACACGTCATTATGGGTGATCCTGTTTATCCTCCAGTTGCCAGTCCCAAAGGTTACAAGCTGCCCTACCCTTGCTTCCCACACATACTCTTCATCCAGTTCACCAATAAGCGCCCCTGTTTCATGGTGCCTGAGTTTATAGTAGCCGCGGTCAGGTATGGTCCCGCCTGACATGTATATTGAAAGCAGGGCTCCTTTTTTAGCGGTTACCGTGTTATCTATCCTGTCTATGGATATACGCGGGTTAAGGTCTCTTAATCTCATATCACTGTATTTACCTGCCAGCATCTCAAGCACAAGATCAAACTGTGTTCTGGATAAATGCCTGTAAGGGTAACTGCCCCTCACCCACATGAAAAGATCATCTATTGCCCATGTTTCAATGCCGGTCATGGAGATGATCACCTGTGAAAGCACATCAAGGGGGCACTTAACCGGTTCCACCGCCTCAATATCCTGTGAGATAACCGCCTTTGCAAGCACGGCCCCATCAAGAAAATCATGATCATGGGTAGGAAAGATAGTGCATCTGCTCGTATCACCTACCCTGTGACCTGCCCTGCCTATCCTCTGTATGGCGGATGAGATTGTTGGTGGAGACTGGATAAGTATAACCTCATCAAGGTCGCCTATATCTATCCCCATTTCAAGGGAGCTTGTGGCTACTATTGCGCTCAGGTCACCATCCTTGAGCTTCTGCTCCACTTCAGTCCGGATCTCACGGGAGAGGGAGCCGTGATGGGCATAGGCGATATTGGAGTCTGCCCCCTGGTTAATCATATAGGTCAGCTTTTCTGCAATACGGCGGCTGTTTGTAAAGACAAGGGTTGACCGGTTTTTCGCGATAACCTCCCTGCACTTGTCAGCAAGAAATGACCACACAGGCTCCTCCTGTCCCCTGTTTATAGCCTCCGCTGGAAAGGATATCTTTACTCTGTACTCCTTTTTATCATCAGACCTTATTATAGAAACCCTGCGGGGGGTATAGAGAGGTTCATGGGCGTCACCCATTATCTTATAGCCACCCACAAACTCAGCCACCTTTTCAAGTGGCCTCACTGTTGCCGATAAAGATATCCTCTGGAATTCTCCGGCAAGCCTCACGATTCTGTCAATAGCGGTAATCAGGTGAACCCCGCGTTTATCGCCGACAACAGAGTGTATTTCATCAAGTATAATGCTCTTTATGCCTGTGAGCATCCTTATGCCGCTCTTTGAACTCAGGATGATATTCAGGCTTTCAGGTGTAGTTATCATGATCTCGGGCGGGTTCCGAAGCATCTGCCTGCGGTCAGATTCGCTTGTGTCACCGCTCCTTGTCATGACAGATATACCCGGGAATTTTTTATAATTTGATGTAAAAACGCTCTTTAGTTCATCAAGGGGCTTTATCAGGTTTCTTCTTATATCATTATTGAGGGCTTTGAGGGGTGATACATAGAGCACACGTGTTGTGCCCCTCTCCCACTTGCCGGTCACAAGCTGATTTATTGCCCATAAAAATGCAGTGAGTGTTTTACCGCTTCCGGTAGGTGCTGTAATAAGTACATGCCGGCCCGATGCTATCTCAGGCCATGCCTTTTTCTGTATGTCGGTAGGCGTCCCGACATATTCCCTGAACCATTTTACAATAAGGGGATGGAAGAGATTTTCCATTCATCACTGTCCAAAATAAAATATTGTACTTAATAAAATCAGCTCCCTGTGGCTGCGCGGCGATGATTGTCCTGCACCATTATCTGCGGGCAGGCACACAGGCCTGCCCCTACAGTTCTGCGCAACAATTATTAAACTCTTATTGCGTCCTTTGCTTTCATTCAACCATAAATACTGCGTTAAATATTCGTAATGGATTACTGCTTCAATGACTTACTGACTAATTCAACAATATCCAGCACATCAAGTCTTATCTTATTGAGTCTTACATAGCTCTTCATGGTCCTGACACACTGCTGGCATGAGGTGACTACAGTATCTGCCCCTGTCTCAAGCGCCTCTTTTATCTTTGCCCCTGCTATCTCCTTTGAAAGGGCGCTATCTATCATCTCAAGGTTTCCGCCTCCCCCGCAGCAGGCGCAGTTTTCACGGTTCCTTTTCATCTCAATAAATTTGACTCCCGGAATAGATTTTATAATCTCCCGCGGGGCATCATATTCCCTGCTTCCGCGGCCAAGGTCACACGGATCATGGTATGTTACAACCCTGTTGAGTTCCTTAAGCGTAAGCCTGCCGTCCATGAGAAATCTATTGATATATTGTGTCACATGATAAAGCTCAAACTCTGGCGGATAATACTCCTTCCACATCCTGTAACAGGATGGGCAGGCAAAAACAACCTTACTCGCATTCTTCTTCTTTACTGCCTCTACATTGTGTTGAATGACCTCATCAATCCTGTCGCGAAGCCCTGCACCTAAGAATGGGAAGCCGCAGCAGTATTCATCCTCACCTAAGAGTGTAAAATCAATACCCGCTGCATCAAATATATTTACCAGACTCATGGGTATCTGCTGGGCCATCGGGAAATATGCGGAGACACAGCCGGTAAAATAGACCACATCGGCCCTCTCTTTTATATGGCCATGTTCGGGCGGATCATCAAGGTCACTCACCCATTCTGCCCTTTCGCTGTTATCCTCATTAAAGACATTATGGCTTTTAAGAACATTTTCTTTAATGGTGTTTACCTTTGCCGGAAATGCATCCGAATGCACCATGTCCTGCCTGAGGGATATCCATATATCCTTTAATGATATACCTGAAGGGCATACCTCCTCACACCTGCCGCAGAGGGTGCACCGATATACTGTTTCAGAGAAACCCTTGAGAAAATCCTTGTTCAGTGATGCCTTATAGAACCTTTTAAAAAGCCCTGCCCTTGCCCTGAAGAGCCTGTTAAGGGTATGAAGCCTGTATACCCCGGATAGCATGCCATCACTGGTAGCAGATACAGCAGGGCATACTTCAGCGCAGAGCATGCAGTTCGTGCATGCACCGGTCTGGATAACCTCTTTTAATGAATAATCCTTTACCGGCATTAGTTGCCTTCTTTATACTTTTCTATATCTTCCAGCACCCACGCCTCAATATCCTTTGGGTCATGGATAAGGTTATTGATATCATCAATGTTGTTTGGCCTGATCTTAAACATCCACCCCTTGCCGTAACAGTCCTCATTGATTATGGTGGCATTCTCTTCAAGGGCCTCATTGGATTCGACAAGCTCACCATCAACAGGGGCATAGACCTTGCCAAGCCATTTACCTGATTCTATCTTGGTAAATTTCTTTCCGGCAGATAGCTCCTTACCCTCTTCAGGGAGCTGGACATAAACGATTTCACCTGCCATCTTTATGGCAAAATCATCCATACCCATTACAATGAGATCACCTTCAACCCTTACCCAGAAATGATTTTTCTCATAGTAGAGATCATCAGGCATATTATAACCCTGTATTTCCATATCCTGTTCCTCCATAATTATTTTTTAAATCTGTTGTATAGATTTAACACAGTACTTCCAGCTGCCCTATGGCTTAAATTCATCTATATATGCAATAAATCCTTATAGTCCACCACAGAGACACAGAGGTCACAGAGATTTTATTTTCTCCGTGTCCTCCGTGGTGAAAACATCTTGTTTTAAATATACCAGGCATCATTCTATTCCTTTGATGCTGCCTTTATACCAAGACTCACAGGAGCTATGAAGAGATGCTTCATAGAGCTGAATGGCAGCAGGGCAATAAAGACGTATGTAAGCACTGCATGAAGATACCACAGATATGCATATATGCCGTTCAGGTGAAAACCCTGTATAAGCCTGCTTATCATATAACCGATAAAGCTGTATTGTGAATAAAGAGGGCTGCCTGTCATGGCTATCCTTGCCCCTTCAAGCACAAATCCTGTGATTATCATCCCTGATATAAGGAGACCTGCAAAACTGATATTTTCAGGTAAACCCTTAATACTGTTTTTCTTTCTCCTTATCCTCTTTTCAATGAACATCAAACACCCGCCTGCAATGATCATCAGCCCTGTGATATCGAAAAAGAACCCGGTAACAGGATGGCTTTTATCCAGGAGTATCCATATCCCATCTGATCCTTCTAACCATATAGAGGCGCAGGTTGCAAATATGCCCCATATAAACCGCACCATGAATGGGAAAAAGATCATGGCATGGATGCCCCAGCGTAATTTTGATACCTTCAAAAACCTCCTCTGGAAAAATCCGTCAATAATCAATACTGAGAATACATTAAAAATGGATAATGATCCGTCGGTTTCAGCCCTTTTATGTCTCTTTCCTGCAGAAAACCAAATGATGGCAATGGCTGAAAACCCGATTAGAAATATGATGATTGAGATTACTGAAGGGATATCTTCTATCATGAAGGTCGATGCATGACAGGGCATACAGATAATACCCTTTGCAGGCAGTACATGGTCTGATGCGCCCAGTGAATTACCCTTAACATGACATCTTGAGCAGCCCTCTTTCCCGACGACTGTTATCCAGTGCGGGTCATATTCCTCATTTTTTACAGGCGCATAATTCCATACAGGTACACCATTTTTAATTTCTCGTGCAGGTATGATGCCTCCCATATGGCATGCCAGGCATGGGACACCTGTATGTGCATCATGGGCGGTCTTTTCATCATGGTGATAATGGCATTTGAGGCAATCCACCTTGAAACTTTTATCAGGTGAGAAGGCGGAAAAATCCTCATGGCATTCAAGGCATGTGCTGCTTCTGCCGTATGTTTCAGGATGGTCAGGGTTATCTTTAATATATGAGTGGCAGGCCATGCATTCGAGCGTGCTGTGGGCCTTATCGGAAAGTTCATCTTCAGAAGCAGGTGAAGATGCCCATGATAATTCACACCCAAAAACAAGAACAGCTATAAGGATAATCTGTGCAATACTTTTTCCCATAAACCCTGTTTCCCCTAAAATGAAGGGCGAAGTATTGCACAAAAAACCCCTTTTGTAAATTGAACAGGGTTCAAAACAAAATAAAAACGCCCTGCTATACAGCCAGGGCGTTTTTAATCATGTTTACTATGGGTTTATACTAAATCTTGAACTTTCCAACAAGAGATTTTAGTTCTTCTGCCAGTTTCGAAAGCTGTTGTGCGCTCATGTCAACCTGTGAGCTGCTGTTCGAGATATCATTTGACGACTGGTTAACATCTGCTATATCCCTTGCAATTTCAGTTGAAACAGATGAACTCTGTGCAATATTCTCGGATACCTCCTGAATACCGCTGGATGCCTGGGCAACATTGCCAGCAATCTCCCTGGTAGTAACAGACTGCTCTTCCACTGCTGTTGCAATGGTGGATACTATTTCATTAACATCATTAATAACCTTGGATATACCCTCAACCTGTTTTACAGCTATTGAGGTGGATTTCTGTATACCTTCAATCCTGTCTTTAATATCCTGGGTGGCCTCGGCTGTCTGCCTTGCAAGCTCCTTGATTTCATTTGCAACAACAGCAAAGCCCTTACCTGCTTCACCTGCCCTGGCGGCCTCGATCGTGGCATTAAGAGCAAGGAGATTTGTCTGTTCTGAGATCTCGGTAATTGTCTCAGTTACCTTGCTTATCTCCTGGGCTGCCCTGCCGAGTTCATCAATCTTTGTTGATGCATCATCGGCCTGCTTTACTGCGTCCTGGGTGATTGTACGTGCATGTTCCGAATTCTGTGCTATTTCATTAATGGTGGAGGTCATTTCCTCTGTTGCCGTTGCCACTAGACCCATGTTTGTTGATGCCTCTTCACTGGCTGCAGCAACTGAATTGATATTAGAACTCATCTCTTCAGCGGCAGATGCAACCGTATTTGACTTGGCAGAGGTCAGATCAGCCCCCTCAGAAAGATTGCCTGAAAGTTTTGAAAGATCAACAGATGAACTGGTCATTGAATCCGCATTGCTGCTCAGATCAGCTATTATAGCCCTTAATTTTGTCATAAAGGTATTGAACCATTTTGCCAGCTCCCCTACCTCGTCTTCGCTGGTTATTTGCAGGGTCTTTGTAAGGTCTCCTTCGCCCTCTGCAATATCCTTCAGGCCTGCCACAACAGCCATAATGGGTTTAATAACCGTAAACCCGATTAATATCCACATGCCTATCAGGATTACCAGCACTACACAAATAGCAAGTAATATACTGATATTACGTATATTTTTTATTTGTTTAAACACTTCCGCGGTGTCCAGACCTGCGGCAACTGTCCATCCTGAAGTGGAGTCTGTTTTATAGGATACCACCTTTTCAACATCATTAAAGGGATATATGATTGTACCATCCTTCTTTTCAATCATCTCCCTGCCCCAATCATACTTTTTTACATCAAGTGTAAGGATCTGTGTATTTTCAGGGTGACCAATAATCATACCGGTCTGATCAAAAAGAAATGCATAGCCGGTTTCACCGATTTTTGTATTGTCTATTGACTTGCTTGTAAAATAACTCATATCAACCATAGCGAATAATACACCGACTATCTGCTCGGTCATGGAGAGTGTTACTGTATCCATCCGATAAGCAGGTAATGCATAAATGAATACAACTGTGGATGACATCTCACTTTTAAAAGCCCCTGATATCTGGGGAGTACCTTTCACTGCTTTCTGAAACCACTGTTCACCGCTGTAGTCCAGCCTTTCATTTTTTACGGGATTGGCAGGGTCTATGGGCGCAGATATGGACCTTGTTACAACCTTTCCTTTCAGATCGGTTACACCTATGTAGTCAAAATATTTGGATTTTTTCTTTTCATTGGAGAGCATTTCACCTGAGTATACTCTTGATTGAGTGGCCATCGCCTCATCAGGATCAAGTGCCCCATTTACCTCAGGGACCTGGATTATCTTTTCAAGGTCAAAACGCACCACATCGAGCCATGATGTGAGCTGGTTGATGGCCCCGTTTGCGACCTCACTGATCTGGGCTTCAATAGCTGTATTGAGTGCTTTCTCCGATTTACTGTATGAAATCCACGTCGACACAACCATGCCGATGATCACAATCAAAAGGGTTGGCAGCAATAATTTATTCCGTAACTTTAACTTCATTTTGGCCTCCTGAAATAATAAAATGATCCTTTATCTTCACCCGTCAGGATTGTATAAAAGGGTATTAAATCAATATGTGTCATTGATTACCCTGTTGTTTTGCAAAGAATATGCCATTTATATTAGATAAAGAGGTTAAGAGCATGAACATGAACAGCATGAGAGAGATGGCCCGCCGGATAAGGATAATATCATAAGATATAATAAAAGATTAGAAAAAAGAATACCCTTTGTAAAAAGAAAGGGGGTAAATAATGTCAAAGTTATGACAAATAATGGCGAATTATTGTCTGTTTATGGCCTGAACAGGGTTAAAACCCAGATTTTGCAGTAGACATCTACTGCGGCTCGAAAAACCTTGCTACAACACTCGTTTCACGATTTTGATCCTCACCATATTGTGCATATGCCTCCGGTTCAAAATCGTTCCAACTTCGCGTTTCGCCTTGGTTTTTCAACCCTCGCGACAATTCCTACTGCAAAATCTGGGTTAAACACCATAATGGATATCCCAATCCTTCCAGACAGGTTCATAACCCTTGCTGCTGATCATACAGGCTATCTCGTCAGGAGTGCGGCTGTCATTAATTTCAAACTGCTCCAGTTCCCCTGTATCGGCAGTATATCCGCCCGGTTCAGTCCTGGAGCCGGCGCTTATAGAGGTAATACCCATTTTTATAGCATTATCCCTGAACCTGACAGACTCCCTGGTCGATATGGAGAGTTCAAGGTTTTCATCAAAGATCCTGTAGGCACATATCAACTGGACAAGGTCCCTGTCGGTTACAATAACCCTTGGTTCTATTACCCCTGTGGCAGGCCTCAACCTTGGAAAGGAGATAGAGAACCTGGTCCGCCAGTATCTCTTTTTCAGATAATTCAGATGAAGTCCTGTAAACCATGAGTCTGTCCTCCAGTCATCAAGCCCTAAAAGGGCGCCAAGCCCAATCTTGTGTATACCGGCAGCGCCAATCCTGTCAGGCGTGTTGAGCCTGTAGAAAAAGTCGGATTTCATACCCCCCGGATGAAATTCATGATACTTTTTGCCATAGGTCTCCTGGTATACAAGCACAGTATTTAGTCCCAGCCTGATTAACCGCTCATAATCCTCCTGTTCCATTGGTTGGACTTCCATGGAGATATGCGAGAAGTATGGCCTGATAAGCCTGAGAACCTCCTCAAAATATTCTATGCCCGCGCTCTTTTTAGATTCACCGGTGACCAGGAGTACATGGTCAAAACCATATGATTTTATAACCTTTACCTCTTCAATAATCTGATCCATGGTAAGGGTGATTCTTTTTATCCTGTTATTATTCCTGAACCCGCAATAGAGGCAGTTGTTGCTGCATTTATTGGATAGATAAAGGGGGATATACATCTGAAGGGTCTTGCCGAATCTCTTTTGTGTGAGGTCATGGCTCAACCTGGCCATCTGTTCAAGAAAGGGGGCAGCAGCAGGAGAAAGAAGGGCTATAAGGTCTTCCATGCTGCGGGCACCGGTTTTTGACAGGGCTGTCTCAACATGAGAGGCATCCTTCATGTAGATCTGTGTTTTTATTTCATCCCAGTCATACTGTGTATATATCTCTTTAAAACTCATCTTAACCCTAAAAATTAAATGTCATATTTGGCCTGTTATCTAATGTCCATCCAAAAACTTTTGTTTTTGGATTCAAGCGATCAGCCATTAGCTTTCAGCAAAAGGCATTAATACAAAGACTTGGCTGACAGCTGATCGCTGACTGCTGAAAGCCCCATCCAGAATTTTTCTCTTTCTGGATGGACACTACCTAATCATCAAGAAATGAGATCAAAGGGCTGCTCGCAACTGCATGTGCGGATTTTTTACCGAGTTTTGCGATATAGGCCATTCTACCCGCCTCAACAGCGAGCCTGAAGGCATTTGCCATACGGACAGGGTCTTCTGCTATTGCGATAGCGGTATTGACAAGCACAGCATCAGCTCCTATCTCCATTGCCTCAGAGGCCTGTGATGGCGCCCCGATACCCGCATCCACCACAACCGGGATATTACTTTCTTCTATTATTATCTCCAGCATTGTTCTTGTCTTTAACCCGGAATTACTGCCAATGGGTGAGCCAAGAGGCATGACCGCTGCAACACCTCTCTCTTCCAATTGCTTGCAGAATACAGGGTCCGCATTTATATAGGGGAGCACTATAAACCCCTTTTTTACAAGCTCCTCTGCCGCTTTTAAGGTTTCCCTGTGATCAGGGAGGAGATACCTTGGATCAGGGTGTATCTCAAGCTTTAACCAGTTTGTCTCAAGCGCCTCCCGTGCAAGCTCTGCCGCAAACAGGGCCTCCTTTGCTGTTCTTACACCTGACGTGTTTGGCAGCAGATTCACACCTGGTAGTTTCAGGTGGTCTATCATGTCATCTTCCCTGTCATTCATTTTAACCCTTTTAAGGGCAACAGTAACCAGCTCCGAACCTGAAGCAGAAACGGCCCTCCCCATCATATCATTTGAACTGAATTTTCCGGTACCCATAAAAAGCCTGGAGCGGAATCTTTTTTCAGCAAGTATCAATTCATCCATATCTCTATTTCCATTTTCTTATATGATTTTCATTACAGGTAAATAAATAGCTCAACATAAAAGTTTTATTTCATATTTAATAACTTTTCCTGTATGTCCAGGTAACTTTTCAAAGGATCATCCGCCTCCCAAACAGCCCCAAGAAATGCCATACCTTTGAAACCCAGCCCTTTTATCTCATGCATGTTTGTAAGCCTCAGACCCCCGAGGGCTATAACATCAATTTTTGCGCTTTTGAGAGCCTCTGTCAATTCAATGGTGTTAAACCGGGCCTTATAGTTCTTTTTTGAGATACTGTCAAAGACCGGGCTCAAAAAAACATAATTGATTTCCGGGTCGAAAATTTTAAGCTCTTTAAGTTCATGGTATGAGGAGCTTATGCTGAGACCATCCCATTTTTTATACTGACGGATAATCCTCTTTTTATCCCCGATATCAGCCCCTGTAATGTGCAACCCCCTGAGATCAAAATCATTAATAAGTTCATAACAGGAATGTATGACAATGCGTGTGTGGTACTCCGGCGCTATTTTTTCAAGATACCCTGAAAGGGCTTCATGGTTAAACCCTGGTTTACGCAGGTGTAAAATGGGTAAACCCTGTTCAAACATCCGGTTTATATGAATTTGCTCGTCAGCATGATAATCAGGAGGTGTAACGACAATCAACTTCATCTGGTCTTACCCGCCCTGGGCAGGGACAATGATCAGTATCTCATCACCATCCTCAAGAACATGAAACTGCCATTCAGGTCTTGGGATAACGATCTCATTAACAGCAATGGCGATACCAGTTCTATCACCAAAGCCATTCATATTTAACAGCTCAGCAAGGGTATTCCCGCTAAATTCCACTTCTCTATCGTTAATCTTTAGTCTCATTGGTTGTTCCTGTCTGCCAGTTATAATATAAATTGTGAATTATAGTAAAGGATGCTGAATATGGCAATCCTTTAATCAGGCATATTTGATAGTTCATAAACATGATTGTAAATTGACAATAACAACCCATGGATTTATATTGTGCCGCCGTACATAAAGATTTTTTCAGGGAGTTGAATATGCCTATCTATGAATTCAGATGTCTTGACTGCAACAGTACGTTTGAAAAGCTGTTCTTTAACAGTAACGAAAAGGTGGATATGTCATGCCCTGAATGCAAATCACAATCCCTTGAAAAGATAGTCAGTGGCAGCAGTCATATTATGGCTTCCGGTATGGGTGTGAAGAACCCATCTGTTACAGAAAGATCCTGCAGCCCTTCAAATAAATGCATGACCCTGGATATACCGGGTCCATCAAGATAGCCATTAATGGAAATAAACATTAAAGGAAGAGATATAATTTCAAGGCCGACCTGCCCCTTCTGCAATATGTCTATAAATCAACCTGAAGAACTCCATAACGGTATGCCACATGAAATGCCGCTGGGTGCCTGCAAATGCGGGGCAGTATATTCATGCGATGAAACAGGACATAATCTTGGAAGTGCCATGGTAGAGGCACTTCTTTTTGCCTGCAACGGAGACTGGGACCTTGCATGGGAACTGCTTCCTGAAGATGATTATCTCACCACCCAGGTTGAAAAATATGACTACCCCAGCAACCTTATAGTCAAGAGCGGGGCCTATGAGGGAAGAAATGTCACAGGTGTGTTGTACTTCATCAGACTTCAGGATGATGTCCTGGAGGTAACAGAAGAGGATTTCAGGCGAAAACTTGAAAAAAAACCTGGCATCCCGATAAAAAAACAAGCGTCGTCAAATATTAGAGGCCGCCTCACAAAGAATGATGTGGAAAGGTTCGTTTCCGAATATAATATTGAAGGGATAATTGATGCAGCCGCAAAAGAAAAAAAGATAATCCCCTATATACAGCGTCTTTTATATTCTGCGGATGACCTTACAAGAAACCGTGCAGCTGATGCCATGGGAAAGGCAGCAAAAGTAATAGCTGAATATGACCCAGGGGCTGTAAAAAAACTTCTTCAAAATCTTTTTTTGTCTATTACCGATACAGCCGCATCTGCCTGGGGGGCAATTGATGCCATAGGCCATATTATAGCCTGTATGCCAGGGCTTTATGCCTCCTACGCTCCTAAGCTTTATCCCTTCATACCTGACAAAGCCCTTCTTCCCCATGTATTGAGGGCATTATGTGTCATAACAGCAGCAGTGCCGGAACCATTCAGAAAAATCAGGTTCACGCTCCTTTCCCTCTTAAAGGAACAAGACCCTGAAATCCTTTCCCATGCTGTTATTATTATGAAAAACCTACGCGTTAAAGAGGCTTTGCCGGATATTATGGCCCTTAAAAACGACATAAGAGAAATAAATATCTATGAGGAGGGTCAATTTAAAAAAATGGCCGTGGGTAAAATCGCGGATTCTGCAATCATTAAATTAAACACCTTAAAATAGCCATTCCTTTGACAACATTGTCATTATAATGACTGCTTAACACCTATTACTCCTTATACCAATAATATTCCAGCCTGTTTTTATATAATTATTTCGATTTATTATAATTTTTCTCGAATTTTCACAGGTATATTTATCAGGTGATCGCCTCTAACCGATAAGCGCTATGAATGGCATGCACTTTGCGTATGAAGATTTATTTAAAGGTCGGGGTGGATTCCATACAGGCTTTTCATAAACCTAAAGAGTGTAAAACAATGGCAGATCTAACATTAAATGAATATACAGGGCAGAGTAATGAAGAAATCAGGGTCAGACTGAATCAGGAGTATAATATAATTCATTCAATGGATTCAGACCAGGATTTTATTACACCTGTTGTAAGCTCAGGTCATGCATGGGTTAAAACAACCATAAGCAGGGTAAATCAACTCTTCTCAAGGCAATTTATTACATTATTCTCCAAAAAGAGATTTGCATCTGAAAAACAGCCTTTAATAATCCGCTAAAAAACTCGAAGATCAATTGCAGGACCTTTATTTCATTTCCGGTACTGGTCAAGGATATCCTTAAACCAGGGGTGCACCATAAAACCCTGCGTGATTGCCCTGTCCATATGGATAATGGCTTTTTCAAAATCACCCCTGTTATAATAGGCAACTGCCAGATTATTGTTTCCAAGTGCGAATTCGGGCGCCATTTTCACAAGCTCCTCACCAACTTCTACAGCCTTTTCAACCTCATCATTCTGGAGATAGGCATTTACAAGGTTGGCCCTGGCCTGTACAATACCCGGGTTCAATTCAACAGCCTTTAACAACGCCTCTATAGCCTTTTTGGTTTCCATTATCTGGAGATAGGCAAACCCCAGGTTTGCATATCCCCTTGCATATCTTGGTTCTATCTCTATTGCCTTTTTGTTACAGTTTACAACCTGGTCAAGTTCACCCTTTTTAAAATAGATATAACCCAGGTTAACCCATGCCTCAAACATCCTTCCGCTGTTACTGATTGCATCCTGAAACGCATTAACTGCCTCATCAAGTTTGTCCTGTTCAAGAAGCATAACCCCCATATTAAAATGGGAGTTGGCACATTCAGGGTTATCAGCAAGTATTGCCTTCTGCTCTCTTATAAACTCTTCCGAATCCTGTGGTTCTCTCATATATTCACCTGATTAAAGCAAGAGGCCGCACGCCTTTAAACGGATTGCGACCTCTATCAATATTGCCGGGATATTTTCGAAGGGGCTAATAATCTTCTGTCTGTCCCCTGCCCTTTAAACCATACATGGTACTGCTGCCCGTTGAAAAATAGATAAGTTTTTCTTCGTTGATAAGGGCTGTTGCAGCCTTTTTAATATCTCTGGGCTTGGCATCAGGCAGTATCTCCTGGACAGCCTTTTCCAGATCTTTAAAATAAAACTTGGTCTTTTTGCTTGTCTCTGCAAAATCCAGAATAGCCTTTTTGATATCTTCCATTTTTACTCCTTCAGATTAAAGAGTGAAATCGGTTATTCGCCATCAATCGCCTTTGATACATCCCACGATGCCTCTGTGAATCGGAACTGAGTAGATGTCCTGTATGTATCATACTGAAGGCGGTAGTCATCAATAAGATGCTCGGTAAATGGTATATCGCATTTTTCAAAAAACTTTTCCCAGCCGATTCTTTCAGCCCAGTCACCCAACCTTTCATACTTATTTGCACCTGTAGCATATGCCTCGATGATCTTCTTGACTGCCTGGGCAGTTTCAGGAAATCTGGGGAAGTTATTGGGGAGCGCCGGTACAACAACCTTTGAAAACTTCGGAGGGCTGATCCTGTTTGACAGCTTTCCTCCGGCAAGTATTGTAACGCAGTCACCTTCCTTGTCAGAGAGCGGAAGGGCCATGCACATTGTATAGCAATTGCCGCAGAACATGCACCTGTCTTCCTTGATCTTTACAGCCTTTTTACCTGCCTCAGTCTTTGCAGGCGATATGGCACCTGTCGGACATGCTGCAATCACAAGGGGAATTTCGCATACATTCTCTATAATATCCGTATCCACTATTGGAGGTTTCCTGTGATACCCCAGAAGGGCAATGTCAGAGCAATGCACAGCACCGCACATATTGATGCAGCATGCCATTGATACCCTCACATGAGCTGGAAGGGTCATGCCCTGAAAATACTCAAAAAGTTCATCCATGACAGCCTTTACCATTGATGAGGCATCTGTGGCAGGGGTGTGGCAATGGATATAACCCTGGGTATGCACGATATTCGTAACGCCGGCCCCTGTTCCACCGATCGGGAACTTGTAGCTGCCTGAAACATGCTTTCTGCTCATGAGGTCTTTTTTTAAGGCTTCCATCTTTTCATGGGTCTCCACCATAAATTCTATATTGTTTCTGGTGGTAAACCTCACATACCCGTCACAGTGTTTATCTGCTATGTCGCATATTTCTCTGACATTTTCGGCTGTCATAAGCCTGGCGCCACCGCAGCGAACCGTAAAAACTCTGTCACCGTTTTCCGCTACATGAACCAGTATGCCCGGTTCAAGGATCTCATGATATGACCATTTCCCATAGTTTTTCTGTATGACAGGAGGAAAAAACTGCCAGAAATGCCTGGGCCCGATATCGGTAATCCTGTTTTCCATTGGTTTCTGGGGGTTATAAAGCCCCAGTCTGTCTGTTGATAACGGCATTTATCTACCTCCTATCGCTTATGTCTTGTGCGGTAATCATTAATGTCTCTTTTCCAGCCACCCGGTACATCATCCTCTTTCCAGAAAATGTACGGGTTTGATCGCGGCTCCTTTACCATCTGCGGATATGCAGGGATATTCAATACTTCCAGGAGTCTTGAGAGTCCCTGGCGCTGTATAAGCTCTCCAAGCCGCTCGCGGTTTTTGCCCTCTTCCATCCACCAGTCCCATACAGGTTCAATAACCTTTTCCTTAATATTGTCATACGGGGCCTCGGCCTTCATAAAAGGTATTGTCAAAACAGCCATCTGCGCGCCTTCAAGGATGGGCGCCTTTGCCCCGAGAAGGATACTTACGCCTGTATCCTTGCCCGGCTTCAATGCCTTTGGCATTACATTGATGCAATGCATGCACCTTGTGCATTCCTTATTGTCTATGCAGAGTTTATCACCTTCCATCCACATGCACTTTGCCGGACAGAGGTTTATGACCTCCTTAAAGATATCAAATTTTCCCCAGTCCCTGCCTGAATGGGCGCCGGCATTAGGAGCGATCTCTTCACCTATATATGCCCTGACTGCCTCCTGATCAATTCGGATATCATCTCTCCATGTACCTATAAAGGCAATATCAGACCTGGCAATTGACGCAACACACCCGTTCGGACATCCATCAACCTTGATTTTGGATTTATAAGGGAATGCAGGACGATGCAGTTCATCCTGGTAATGATGTGTAAGTTCATAACAGAGATCCTGTGTATCTATACAGGCAAATTCGCATCTTGCCTTGCCTATGCAGCATGAGGGTGTTCGCAGGTTCGAACCTGACCCGCCAAGGTCCTGATTAAGCTTATGGGTCAAATCAAAGAATATTGGCTCAAGCTGTTCGGTAAAGGTACCCAGCAGAATGATATCTCCTGTAGAGCCGTGAAGATTCATCATACCGCTTCCCCTGTAGTCCCACAGGTCGCAGAGGGCACGCAGGAAATCGGTTTTATAAAATTTGCTTGCAGGCTGATTCACACGCATCGTATGAAAATGCGCAATGGAAGGAAACCTGTCCTGCATGTCGGAGTATCTGCCGATAACACCACCGCCATACCCGAAGACACCTACTATACCGCCATGTTTCCAGTGGGTTTCACCATGCTGCAAAGAGACTTCCAGCTGCCCCAGAAGATCTTCCACAACATCCCGGCTGATCAACATCCTGTCATCAGAGAGATTTTTTCTGTGAAGCGCTTCTCGTTTTGCATCGGCGACAAAGCTTGGCCAGGGACCGTTTTCAAGCTCTTCAAGCATCGGGATTTCATGCTTTATCTTGAAATTCTTGAGCTCCTCTTCCGTATAATTATTCAGCTCTTCATCGGTGTAGATCCTCAGCTCTTGATAGCTCAACTCTTCCTGATCTTCCTTTGGTTCAAAAGCCATTATTCAACCTCATTTAAAGTTTTTGTGTGAAAGGTCCATATTCAGGGCTGATCAGCTAAGCCTTTATTTAAAGGCCTTATGCTGAAAGCTAACCGCTTTTATCCGAAAACAACTGTTTTTGGATAAATACTAACTGATTTTTTTATTTGTGAATTTCAAAGCTTTACCGTATGTATTACCAGAATAGGCGAGTTGTCAATAAAAAATCTGGTCAATTTACGTTTATATATGAATTACATGATGATGAGAAAAACACCAAGAATCATGATTGCTGCTCTGAAGGGCGGTTCAGGGAAAACCGTTATAACCACAGGCCTTGCATCAGCATTGATGAAAAGAGATTTGAGGATCAGGACCTATAAAAAAGGGCCTGATTTTATAGATTCGGGATGGCTCTCATTTGCATCAGGAAATCCATGTTACAACCTTGACCAATTTCTTATGACCGACGAAACCATACTTGATTCGATTATTAATCACTCAATGGGATTCAATATTTCAATAATCGAAGGTAACAGGGGCTTATATGACGGTATGGATGCAGATGGGCAATACAGCTCAGCAGAACTTGCCAAACTGACAGAAACCCCTGTTATTATTGTGGCTGATGTTACCATGTCCTCAAGGACAGTGGCGGCACTGATCTTAGGCTGCCAGCACTTTGACCCTGAACTGGATATCAAAGGGGTGATATTAAACCGTGTTGCAAATTCCCGTCAGGAGAAACTCATAATCAAATCAATTGAAAATCACTGCAATATCAGTGTTATAGGATCAATACCCAGACTTAAAGAATCACCGTTTCCTGAAAGGCATATGGGTCTAATTCCTCATTTTGAGATCAGCCGCGCAGAAGAGGCAGTCAAATGGGCCGGATCCCTTGTCAACGACCATATCAATATTGAGCTGATACAAAAAATGGCGCTTGATACAGCTCATTTACCAGGATCCTTTAACCATAAACCAGCCATTGAAAGGCAAACATCCTGCCCATGCAGGATAGGCATAGTAAAAGATGATGCATTCTGGTTCTACTATCCTGAAAATATTCACCTGTTAAAGGAGTTAGGCGCGGAGATAATTGAGATCAACACCCTTAAAGACAGCCTTATTCCTGAGATAGACGCGCTTTACATAGGAGGTGGTTTTCCAGAGGCGTATGCTGAACAGCTAGCCATGAATAGTCTATTCAGGGCTTCCCTGAAAAATAAAATAGAAGATGGCCTTCCTGTATATGCCGAATGCGGGGGGCTTTTATACCTGGGGCAGAGTATTGAGACCAACGGCAACAGCTACCCGATGGCAGGAGCCCTGCCGATCAGGTTTTGCATGGAGAATAAACCCCAGGGGCATGGATATACAATTCTTAAGGTCAGTAAAAGTAATCCCTATTATAGAACAGGCAAGATCATAAAAGGGCATGAGTTCCACTATTCTCGGCCTGTAATAGAGAAAAATACAAAGATAGAGACTGTTTTTGAGGTCGAAAGGGGGTTCTGCCTGGATGGTAAAAAAGACGGCCTGATTAAAAATAATGTTTTTGCCACCTATACGCATATTCATGCAGCAGGTAACAGAGGATGGGGAGAAGCCTTTATCAGGGCTGCGAGTAATTACCAAAGGTCTTCTACAAGACCAGAGGATAAATTCATTGACAATAAACAATGAATAGGTTAAATTTTCCACCGATATCGATAAGCCATTAATATCATTAAGATTATTTTTTAGGAGGTTCAGGGTTATGCCAACTGTAGAATTTGAAGGCCACACTTTTAACGTTGATGAAGACGGTTTTATTGATGATTTCAATAACTGGAATGAAGCCTGGGTAAAATATTCCAAAGGTGAAGAGGGTATCAGTGAACTCACAGATGAGCACTGGAAGGTAATCGATATGCTTCAGGACTACTATAAGAAGAATGGCATTGCGCCCATGGTCAGAATTCTAAGCAAGGTAACTGGCTTCAAACTTAAATACATCTATGAGTTGTTCCCCTCAGGGCCTGGCAAAGGCGCATGCAAAATAGCAGGACTCCCCAAACCTACCGGCTGCGTTTAACAGAAAACCAATCCAAATAATTTTACGGGCATATAAGGAACAACCTTTTATGCCCTGTTTTTTTCTTCCTTTAAGAGCTTGTATTGAACACTGTCCACAAGGGCCTGCCATGATGCCTCTATAATATTTTCAGAGACTCCGACAGTTGACCATATCTCATTACTGTCTCTTGATTCTATCCTTACCCTTACCTTTGCACCAGTACCATCTGCCCCTTCTATTACCCTTACCTGAAAGTCTACAAGTTTCATCTCGCTAATCACCGGGAAAAAGCCGTTCAGGGCCTTTCTTAATGCATTATCAATGGCGTTCACCGGGCCATCTCCTTCAGCGGCTGTTATCTCCTTTTCATTACCGACAGAGATCTTGATAGTGGCCTGGGAGGTGCTGTCATTATCACCGTCCTTTTCCATGGTAACGCGCAGCGATTCCAGTGCAAATGGCTCCTTGAACTGTCCTGTTATCTTTTTAATAAGTAATTCCAGAGACCCCTCTGCCGCCTCAAACTGGTAGCCTTTATCCTCAAGGGATTTGACAACATTCACTATCTTTGTACTTTCCGATGCAGTCTCACCGAGCTCTATATCCATCTCCTTTGTCTTGTATTCTATATTGCTCTTGCCAGAGAGGTCAGAGACAAGTACCCGCCGGCGGTTTCCGACTAATTCAGGATCTATATGTTCATATGCACTGCTGTTCTTGAGTATGGCACTCACATGCACTCCGCCCTTATGAGTAAAGGCGCTTTTCCCTACAAAGGGGCGGTGATTGACAGGCGGCACATTGACAACTTCACTTATAAACCTGGAAAACTCAGTAAGGTGTTTCAGGTTTTCATTGGGAATGCATTCATAACACATTTTCAGTTGTAGATTACCAATAACAGCGAGCAGATCCACATTACCGCATCTTTCGCCATAGCCGTTTATAGTCCCCTGCACCATTGTTGCGCCGCACAGTACCGCCATTATGGAATTTGCGACTGAAACACCGCAGTCATCATGCACATGGATGCCAACAGGAAGGGATATTTGAGGGAGTGCCGCATCCATTATTGCCTTTAATTCATGTGTGAGTGTGCCGCCGTTTGTATCACACAGGACTATTATATCTGCCCCTCCAGCCTGTGCAGCAACGATTGTCTTCATGGCATATTCAGGGTTATTTTTATACCCGTCAAAAAAATGCTCCGCATCATATATGACCTCACGCCCCTCCTTTTTAAGGTACTTTACTGTATCCTCTATCATCTCCAGGTTTTGATCAAGGGTGACACCTAAGATATCTGTGGCATGAAGGTCCCATGTCTTGCCAAAAACAGTAACTGTGCCTGTTTCAGCCGCAAGTATCGCCCGGATGCTCGGATCATTTTCAGGGGAGATGCCAAAACGTCTGGTGCTGCCAAATGCGGTGAGTCTCGCTTTTTTAAATGAGACAGATCTCGCCATCTTAAAAAACCTCTCATCCTTTGGATTTGATCCCGGCCATCCGCCCTCTATATAGGCTATGCCCATATCATCAAGCCTGAGTGCGACCTTCAGTTTGTCTTCAGCAGAAAGATTTATCTGTTCACCCTGTGTCCCGTCCCTCAGAGTGGTATCATAAAGCATTATTTTTTTTTGCATTTTCATCTGTCCCCTAAAAAAAAATCCGTTACCAGTGTTACCTGATAACGGATTATAGATTTTTTATTATTTCAGGCCTTACCGGAACCGGTATATACGTTTCTCTCCTGTAAATGAAAGCAGCAGGTTAGAGAGTATTATCCCTGCTGCATTGCTAATTATTATGCTTATTATAGAATCTATTCTAAAAAGGTTCATAACCTGTTCCTTAAAAAAAATTGATAAAATCTTACAGTTGAAACCATAGTTTGTCAAATGGAAAAATCATTATTTGGACTATGTATATAACTGATTAATCTTGACTTAGCATACATTGGTGTCAATACAATATTATATATTTTCACCACGGAGAGCACGGAGAACACGGATAAAACTTGTAAGATAAATTCTCCGTGACCTCCGTGTCCTCCGTGGTTAGTAATACATATGCATTACATGCGTAACCAAATTTATAAAATCATTTGCTGATATAATCGGTTTTTAACAGCTTTTCTTTTTTACCTCTTTCTATGCCAAGGGCAATAAGGCGATCTATCAATTCAGAATATCCTATGCCACATTCCTTAAAAAGCATCGGATACATGCTGATGGAGGTAAAACCCGGAATAGTATTAACCTCGTTTACTATTACTGAACCGTCATCCTTCAGAAAAAAATCCACCCTGGAAAGTCCCTCACAACATAGAGATTTAAACGACCTGAGTGCCAGTGATCTGATCTCATCTTTTTTTGCTTCCGGTAATATGGCAGGGATGCTTAACTTCGCACCATTTTCATCGATATATTTTGCATCATATGAATAAAAGTCATGCATTGTACATATTTCACCCGGAACAGAGGCTATTGGGTTCTCATTACCAAGAACAGCGCATTCTATTTCCCTTCCTTTGATAAACTCTTCTGCTATCACCTTTGAGTCATAGTTGAATGCATCATCCAGGGAAGTAATAAATTCCGCCCTGTTATTTACCTTATGGACACCCACTGAAGAACCCATATTCGCCGGTTTTATAAACAGGGGTAGTCCGAGTTTATCCGCAATACTTTCAAATGAGGTGTTCTCTTTTTCATGGGATAATATTACACTGAACCTCCCGATTGGTATACCACTGTCACGGAAGAGCCTTTTCATCACATCCTTATCCATGCCAACAGCAGAACCAAGCACCCCGGAGCCGACAAAAGGGATGCCGGCCAGCTTCAACATTCCCTGAACAGTGCCGTCCTCACCCATTGGACCATGGAGAATAGGGAATATGACATCAGGGGCCATCCTCTTTTTTGTATCGGAAATAAAAACAATATTCGCATCTGACTTACCGGGAATAAAACCAAGGAGGTCATCCTCTGATACGGTATACCTTTTATCCTTACTATAAAGAATAGCTTCCGCGGATCTACCGCCGTACCATCTGCCATCCTTTATAATCCCTATCAGAAAAACCTCATACTTTTTCTTGTCCATTGCCTCTATAATGTTATTTGCAGAGCGTATGGATATTTCATGTTCGGCAGACTCACCGCCGAAGATCACTGCAACCCTTATCTTGTCATGCATGTTCAACCCTCATTTCTTTTCTGTTTGATATTCATAAGTCTGACTGCATTTGCAGGACATATCTCCTGACAGCAATAGCAGCTTATACATTTTGAATAATCTATGTTTGCAATTTGATCAACAATATTTACTGCCTTTTTTGGACAAATTTTTTCACACTCACCGCACCCGATACATTTATCTGTTATTACAGGGCTCTTTGGCCTGATCCTTTTACCTGTCATCAGATACGAAGCATTATCCGGCATCCTGAAACCCTTTATCCTGTTATCATCAGGGATGAGCAGCGGATACTTGATATTTTCCGGCCACATCCCTCTTATCTTTGCCCTTTTAAGGAGAGGGATACCGGCAGGTTCTATACCTAAAAGTTTACAAACGGCAATGTCCATAGCTATTCCATCCTCCGAGGCAAGGGCAAGCCCTGTTTCTATCGGGTCACCGTTTCCGGCAGGTCCTTCCCCGTGTAATCCCAGAACTGCATCCATGATGAATAAATGGGGATTTGTAAATGAATATATATCAAGGAGCATATCCGCAAATGCCATTTTACCGGGAAAAATGGCGTGATACTTTGCCTTGATAAGCCCTGGCACTGCACCGTACATGTTTTTGCATGCAAGGGTCAGATATTGAAGGGAATGGGTCTTGAGTTTTGGCATGCAGATTATCCTGTCTGCCCTTAACAAATATTTGCATATGGGTATTTTTTTTATCTTCAGACCGTTAGGAATAATACACTTTTCCGACGCGGTATCAAAATTGAGGGAGATATCCTCCTCCTTTGCCATTGCCATGATACCGCTCTTTTCATATGCCTTTAACAGTATCTTTTCTGAAAATATCCCAGCTGGTGAATCACCAATACAAGGCAGGCCCCCGACCTTTTTTACCTCCTTTGCGATTGCCCTGACAAATTCGGGGTGGGTGGTAACCGCTTCATCTGGCGCTCTTGCAGAAAGGAGATTAATCTTCAATAATACCCTGTCATCCTTTCTGACAAATCTGCCCATGCCTCCAAGGGGCATAAGCAAGGCATCTATATGTGGATCCGTATAGCTGGATTTTTTTATACTTACCATACCTGCATCTCTGACAAACATGCTGCTTCACCCGAACGACTTCGATTTTTTAAGTAAAAAGAATAAGATATAAGTTGAAATATCCATGAATATCTTTTTCTTATTTAAAACTTGCATTTTTCATTTATAGTTATAAAATATCCATCATTCATTTCGTATTAACATTGGTAACATTTTTTAATTTTAAAGAGAACAACTACATTAATTTATTTGATTGTTTAGTACTGAAACAGGTTTTTGTAACAGTGGTTAATTTTTTTAATTAAAAGGAGGAAAATCATATGGGAAAAGTTTTTAAAAGTAGCGCATTTGTTTTATTAATAGTATCCCTCTTTATTTTCTCAGGATGTACATGTAAAAATACATGGATGAAAGGTGCTCTTGTTGGCACATACATACTGGGAGGGGCAGGGGCCATTTCGGATCATGGTGAACGGGGTGATGATGACCATGAGGGTCTGCTTACTGGTATGGCGGCAGGAGCAGTTATAGGCGGTTTGATTGGCGCACTGAGTGAAAGCTGCGACGAGGCACCCGCCCAGGTTGCCCAGGCAGCTGATGTTGACACTGACGGTGATGGTGTTGTTGACAGGCTTGATGAATGCCCCGGTACACCAAAAGGGACGCCTGTCGATTATAAAGGCTGCCCCATAAAGGATTCTGATGGTGATGGTGTTTATGATGATAAGGATAAATGCCCTGACACACCAAAGGGTGTTGCTGTTGACTCAGACGGTTGCCCCATGGATTCTGATGGCGATGGTGTCTATGACAGCATGGACAAGTGCCCCGGGACACCGGCAGGCGTAAAAGTCGATGCAAACGGATGCCCGGTAGTTGTGGATGAAGATAAAGACTCCGTGGCTGATGATGTTGATGAATGCCCGAAGACTCCTGAGGGTGCAACAGTCAACAAGGCCGGTTGCTGGGTATTGAACAGTGTTCTTTTTGACCTGAACCAGGCAACAATTAAACCGGCATTCTATCCTGAACTGGATAAGGTTGTTACCATCCTCAACAGCCAGTCCGGGCTTGGTATCGAACTTGAGGGTCATACATGCAACCTTGGATCAGATGCCCATAACATGAAGCTTTCTGAAAAAAGGGCAAAGGCGGTTATGGATTACCTCGTATCTAAAGGTATAGATAAATCCAGACTCTCTGCAAAGGGTTATGGCGAGACAAAGCCAACACAGTCTAATGACACAGATGAAGGCAGACAGGCCAATCGCAGGGTACAGATATCACCTGTATGGTAATAATCTGTAACTGTTTTTAAACGGGAAAAACAGCGGGGTTGATCAGATTTCTGGTCAACCCCGATTTTTTTCAGGAGGTATTTATGAGAAAAGTTTTTTTTACATTTTTACCTATTCTTATATTCTTACAGTTTTTCACTTCCGATTTATCAGCCAAGGGAACTGACTTTTTCAAAAAATTGAAAGAAAACCTGATTGGAAGCAATAATTCCACTACCCTGTCTGAGGAGAGGATAATTCAGGGGCTTAAAGAGGCATTAAAGGTAGGTACAGGGAATGCTATCAATAACCTCTCACGTAAAGGCAGTTTTTTAAATAACCCTGATATAAAGATTACACTTCCGTCTCAGGTAAAAAAGATAGAAAAACTCGCAAGAAGTGCCGGTTTGGGTTTTTATTTTGATTCACTTGAAGAGAGCATGAATAATGCGGCAGAGCAGGCAACACCAAAGGCAAAACAAATAGTATTTAATGCACTTAAAAACATGACCTTTCAGGATGCTAAAAAAATACTAAAGGGAAGAGATAATGAGGCTACCCTCTATTTCAAAGAAAAAAACTTCTCTGAACTGATGGAAATCTTTAAGCCTGAGGTTCATACTGCAATGTCAAAGACAGGAGTTATAAAAAATTATCAGGACATGGAAAGCAGGGTGAAAAATATCCCCTTTATAGGCACACTTCCACAGAATTATGACCTTGATACCTATGTTTCTGAAAATGCCCTGAATGGAATTTTTCATATGATAGAAAAGGAGGAACAGAAAATCAGGGAAAATCCTGCTGCCAGGGTTACAGAAATTTTAAAGGATGTATTTGGCAGAAAATAAGCGGTCTCCCTTTTCAAGATCAGAAAAACAGAGAGCAACAACTAAAACGGATTTCCGGGTGAAAAGCCTTGACTATACTTTACTTTTCTGTTGCATCTTTGATCGCTGTATTAAGACGCTCGTTCTCCGCCTTCAGTTCATTTACCAATTCACAAATTTTAGTAATCATTTCATTAAAATTTTCAGCCTCTTTCCTGAGCAGATCCTCTTTTCTCAAATGGACCCTTCCCAAAAAATCGCCATCAGATATCCGTTTAAATGTATTACAAAAGTTTATTAGTGGACCGCATACCCTGTGGGTCATCCTGAGATGTGCTATTATAGAGATAAGAAAGGTAAACAAAAGCATGCAATATAAAATAAATAATTTTAAGGAGACGGTAATAGTAAGGTCACCAAAGGCATAGTTCCATACAATACCATTTGTGTATTCTCTCAGGGAAAGATGGGTATAAATAATTGCCATTGTAAGAAACATGACAATCACCATAAATAACAGATTAACAGCAATAACCCTGTACTGCACACTGTAATTTACAAGCAGATTTTTTAATTTACGTTTACTGTCTCCAGACATATCATGCCCCCATTTCAAGAGTGTTACGGGTAGACTTGCTTTTAGCTATTTCTTATCCTTGGGGATAAACCATTTCACCTGTAATACTCAGGTCATACCCATCAAGTTCGCTGGCAATGAGTTTAAATGCCTCACCCCTTAAAAGACCAAGGAACATCTGAATACCCTGATCAAAAAATCTCTCCTTCTGTATGACAAGGTCAAATCTTTCCACACGGAGGGGGATAAAGTCAAGATCAAGGAGGGTTGCTACCGCCTTTATGGCCGGCCCTGCATCGGCCCTGCCTGATAGTATCTCAATGCCCACATCAATATGCCGTTCAACCTCCCTGTCATACCCCGGTATACCCTGACCATTGATTCCCGCCTTTTTAAATTCCCCGTCCAATAGCAGGCGGGTTCCTGTCCCCTTTGGTCTGTTTATAATCCTTAAGCCCTTCTCCTTGATCTCTTTAACCCCAGCTATTCCTTTAGGGTTTCCTTTTGGAACAAGAATACCCTGTTCCCTTTTGCAGAAATTTACAATGGCCGGGACCTGACCTAGTTCATCTAAAGCAAAATCAAAATTATACTCCATCTCATTATCCTGGAGCAGATGACTTGAGGCAATATGACACAGACCCAGTTTTAAAGACCTTAAGCCGCCAGAGCTTCCCATGTTTCCGAAAACCGCTGCATGCTCAGGAAACTGCCTGTTAAAGAGTGAAAGGGTCTTTTCAAGTAAAAGGTCATTACTTCCGCAGATAATAAGAAGCCCGTGGTATGGGGGAAGAGGATTTACAGATTTAGGATAATTGACCGTGCTGACCTCAAGCCACTGTTCAACAAGATGTTTTGGAAAGAGCCACTTGCCGGTTACCTTGGTGGCAGGAAGTCCCTTCTCGGTAATAAGAGAATAGACCATTTTCTCGTTAATATCCAGGAACTCGGCCACCTGCTTTGTATTCAACATTATTTTGCTTTCCATAAAAACATCCCCTTTATAGAAATTCTATGCTTTCTTTGAGACATTCAAGATAAACAGTCTCTCCAACCATGAGCCCTGGTATGGAGTCATTATTCTTATCTATTATAAGACTCAGGGGAATACCTGCATCAACAAGCAACCTGACTGTTTCCCCTTCGCTGGTCAACTGCATCAGTCTCCCCTTAAGAATCTGCCTGTCAGCAAAATTTGCTTCCATCTGTTTTGAGATTTTGATTTTAAGGGGATTAATGGATATCCTGCAGTGCCCCTCTTCTCTGGTTGTATCTATCGGGATATTGAGACTGTCATGGATAATAACATATTTGCCCTTTTCATTGCTTTTAATTATTCCGCTGAAAATATTCTCATGGATCGAATCAGATATCCTGCCGTTATTGATATATATAATCGCATCCGCAAGCCTTGCTACCTGAAGCATATCATGTGATGTAAATATGATCGATATACCCTTTTCCCTGTTAATTTTTCTTATGATGGTTTCAATACCGGCACGATTTTCTATATCAACTCCTGCAGTGGGTTCATCAAGCAGTATTACAGAAGGCGAACAGGCAAGTGCCCTTGCTATTGCAACCCTCTGGGTTTCACCGCCGGATAGTTTATGCGCAGGAGCTTCTGCAAACCCGCTCATGCCTACCATTGCAAGCAGTTCATCAGCTACCGCCTTTCTCCTGTCTCTCGCAACATCTCTTACCTTGAGGGGGAACTCCACGTTTCTCTGTACAGAAATGGAAAACATCACTGGTTGCTGCTGCAACAGGACTACCTCCCTGCGAAGATTAAGCAAGGATTTTTTATTATTCACCTTTATATCATTATAAAATAATTCCCCTTTGTCAGGGCTTAACAAAAAGGCCAGTATCTCAAGCAGTGTAGTTTTCCCGGCACCGTTCGGGCCGATGAGCCCGTATATTCGCCCTTTTTCAATTGAAAGCATCTCAAGGTCAAGGACATTTCTCCCTTCATAACTCTTTACAATGCCTTTAAGGGTATAAAGCATCTCCTATGCCCTTCCCTTCCCCTGAAAATAATTCAGGACAATATTTACTGCAAAGCTTATTAAAAGGAGCACAATCCCGAGTGCAATACTCAGTACAAACTCACCCTTGTCATACTCAAGTGCCATTGCGGTTGTCATGGTGCGGGTAAATCCCTTTGCATTGCCACCAAGCATCATGCTTATGCCCACCTCGGCAATAACCCTGCCAAAGGCAATTATAACAGCGGCTAACAGGGCATATTTTGCCTCACGCATAACCACTATAGCCGTCTGGAACATATCTGCCCCAAGGGAAAATGCTGTTTTCCTGTAGCGCTCCTCAATCCTGCTGACAGCAGAGATTGTATATGTTGTAAGGATAGGAAATATAAGAATCACCTGACCTATTATTATGGCCTTCTGGGTGTAGAGGAGGTCAAGGGAACCAAGAAGCCCCTTTCTTGAAATAAATGTATAGACCAGAAGCGCTATAACAACAGTTGGTAATGCAAGCAGGGTGTTAAGGCATGTGATAAGAAACCGTTTAATATAAAAGTCCCTCATGGCAATATGAAGCCCTGTGGGTATACCCAATAGACCTGCTATAATGGTGGAAAACATACTGACATTCAGTGAAACAGCAATAACCTCCAGTAACTCACTGTCCAGGGAGAGTATGAGCAAAATGGCTGATTTGAAACTGTCAAAAAAAAATTGCATATGGTTATAAAATTTCCTCAGAGTAGTATTGCTATAGATAATATTTATCGCAATAAAACATTATTGTTATTATTAGTCAATTATTGTCTTTTATTGAACGATGGGAGCTTAATCATCTTATTAATTATTTAAAAAAATAATTAATAAGGTAAAGGCGGCGCGAAGAATATAACCATAAGATTAGTACATTGCGTTTTTTAACATGACGCAATATACCTTAATCGCTCTATCTTTATTGTTCCAAAAATTTTTACCCCTTTTCTAACAGGCATTCTTTCAAAGAGGCTTAAAGGTAATTCAGAGATAAGGCTGCTTTTCCCGACTGAAATTCTCAATTTAACTGTGGAATTGTTCTGTTTAATATCTTCTACAATCCCTGTAAAACTGTTCAATAGAGGCTGTGCTGGAGCTTCGGTGTAAACATGTACCGCATCCGGTGGGATTGCAATCTTATGAATAGCCTTGCCGTCATACGGCATGATTATCTTCAGGTCTTCGAGAAGAATTTCTACCAGCCCTGAGGTGAGTGAACAGGTTTGCCTGCACTCAAGTATATTGGGCATACCCAGAAAATCAGCAACAACACTGTTTACAGGGTTAAAAAAAAGTTCATCAGGGGATGCCACCTGTTCATTTTTTCCGTTTGAGATCAATGCTATGCGATCTGCTATCTCTTCGGCCTCCCTTAGATCATGGGTGACATGCAGAGTTGTTATCCCCATCTTTTTTAAAAGAGAATGCAGTTCTCCACGCAGATATTTCGCTGTCTGTGCATCCAGGTTTGATGTCGGTTCATCAAGCAGGAGTATCTTTGGTGAGGGCGCAAGCGAGCGGGCCAGGGCAACCCTTTTTTTCTCACCTCCGGAAAGGATATTGGGATAATGGCCGGAGAGATGATCAATGCGCACCATTTTCATCAAAGAAGATACACGCTCTCTAATCATGTTTTTCGCATAACCCTGCGCCCTCAATCCGAATGCAATATTTGCCTCTACCGAATAATTTGGGAAAAGGGCTAGTTCCTGAAACAGATAGCCAACACCCCGTTTAAAGGGAGGAAGGTGATTTACTTCGTTTTTGTCAAATAATAGGGTTCCGCTATGATCAGTAATACCTGCTACAACATTCAAAAGAGTGGTCTTCCCAGCCCCTGTTTCGCCCACAATAACAAAATACTCGCCATCCCTTATGGTAAGATTGATTTCACGGCAGACATGGTTGCTGACATTAACCAGTTTTATTTCAGGCATATAGGCTCCATTTTCCCAGCCATTTTTTCTCCAATATATTCAGCATCTTTTCAAAAATAAGGCAAAACAGGGAAAGTACAAGAAGGCAGGAGAGGATAATATCCACCCTTACCAGGCTTTCCGCCTTCATGATCAGGGCACCTATGCCTGTTGGTATAGCAACCATCTCAGCGGCAAGCACTGTTCGCCATGCCATGCCTGATGAAAGCCTGAGGCCTGAAAATATCTGAGGCGCAGCATTGGGCAGGGTAACCCTGAAAAGGATACGCATTTCAGATGCGCCAAGTATATGCGCAGCCTTTATAATTGCAGGATCAACATTCCGTATCCCTGTTGCAGTGTTGTAACAGACAGGGAAAAAGCTGCTTATAGTGATGACAGCTATGGGAAGCATCTCGTTGATGCCTATCCATAACATCATGAGCGGTATCCATCCAAGCGCCGGTATGGGGTATAGGATACTTATTACGGGAGAGAGAGAACGTCCTATCAAACGCCTCCAGCCCATGACAATGCCAACAGCAACTCCTCCTGAGACACCTATGCAGAGGCCTAACAGCACCCTTATAAGGGTATCGGTTATATTTCTGGTCATTATCCCGCCATTAAACAACCTTATAATTTCAAGTAATACAGTGCTGAATGGGGGAAATATTCCAACCGCTGAAAATCTGCCAAAACGTGCTGCAAATTCCCACAATGCAAAAAAGAGTATTATCGGGGCGACTTTCCATATTATACCCCGCAGACCCGTGCCTATATCATGCATTGTTATTATCCTCTCTTTAAAAACCGCAAATCCAGCAAATCATTTGCAATAAATTGTCTGCGTATATTACCCAGGCCGGCAACATAATCAATGGTTTTCTGAACCTCATGCACATCTATTGTGTTTACATAATCAAGATTTTTCATGGAGCGCACAACATAATCATCTGATACCTTTAGCTCTCCTTCATTCTCAATGGCATCGGCAAGAGGTGTTTTACTGTTTTCAAAAGAGAGATAACGTGCCGCAAGTTTTGCACTTTCACTATAATTATTCTTCATCCAGTCTGTTGCATTTGTTGTTGCATCCACCAGAGCCTTTGCAATTTCCGGATTGTCTTTAATTAGTGAATCCCTTGCAACAAGAACACTGCCGATCATATTCGGCCACAGTTCGCGAGCTGTGAGCATTATACGGAACCTGTATTGTTCTGTCATGGTCAGCCAGTGTTCAGGCAGAAAAACTGCATCAAGCTGATTGGCCTTTACCGCAAAAATGGCCTTTGGAGGTGGCATGCGTCTGACCCTTGATAGAATTCCATCTCCATCCAGATCAAAATTTCCTATGGTTTTATGAAGAATAGCGTCTACAGAAGTGCCAACTCCCAGGGCGCCGATCCTGATATCGGGCCTGTTGAGGTCTTTTACAGAACTGACCTTTTTAGGGTTTACAGCCAGTCCGTAGCCATATAAATGTGTCCCGCATAAGACCTTTATGGGAACCCCTGCATTTGCAAATACATTTATTGCAGGTATGAGGCAGATATAGGCTGCATCTATATCATCCCTTGTGAGCCCGGCTGCCAGGGAAGCACCTGTTGCATAGCTTTTGTATGAGGTAAAATTCAGACCTTCAGCTTCATACATTTTATTTTCAATCGCAACATATGCCGGAACAGCATGGCTGTTAAATTCAACCGCTATTCTTATGGGCTTATCTTTTCCCTTTGCCCAAACATTAAGTGTAAGGTAAGGGGCGGAGACAATGCCAGCCACCCCTGCCATGGATTTAATTATAAAGTCTCTTCGACTTATTTGCATTTTAAACATTTTTAATATCTCCTTTTGCCGATATAAAATAAGTAAATTGTTTAATCAGAATCTCAAATCGGTCTGCAAAAAGAACCAGTCAGAACTCCTGCCTGATGGAATATTTTGTTTTATAAAATCACCGGGCCAGAAATGGCTGTAGCCTGCCTGAAACTGGATATTTCTGCTGTGATCATATGTCGCAACTATGTCAATCTCATCACCGAGGTGAGACTTATTTACTGATGCACCATTTTCATACTGGCCCCACTTATCGCTCTCCTCCTCTATTTTGAATCGATGATATTCAGTCTTGATTTTAGAGTTCTTTATCGGTGCAAAAATAACGAAAATCTCCGCATCCTTAAGGTTTGACCAGGTCATAAGATTCATCCGGCCATAAAAGTTGTCGGACGCCCCGAAAACTGCATCAAACCTCTCTATATCCGTGGTTGATTTGTCATCCCCTGTTGCATATGAAAAGGCCACCCCTATCTTTGCCTTTTCATCAAACATCTTAAAACTATAACCGGCATCAAGGTGCCAGCCAAAGGCATCAACATCCCTCTTTACACTGCTCAAAGAGGTCTGTTCACCAAGCTGTCTGATGAAGGTCCCGTTGTAGAAAAACCCAGACACATCGTCGTCATACACACGTAACCCTGCATAATAATGTTTCAGTTTCTGGTAGCTTGCATTGCCGTTATCATTATGTTTATAGGCCAGTATCGGCTCTATCCCGCCTTTTTCCCATGCATAGTGCCCGTATATGCCAACAGCTTCATAACCCCACCTGTGAGACAGGGAGAATTTATCCGGGTCATGAAGCATAGACCCGCCATAAAATATATCCACAAAATGGTTACCTCTGGAAAAAGAAAATTTTACTGCATCCCAGACCCATTTACCTGAATTACCCCATTCACCAGGGCCAAATACCCGGTTATCGCCATACGCTATCTTCTGTCTGCCAATGGTCATTTCCAAAGGCAGCCCATTAATGTTAGAGAACTGCAGATAGGTATGATAAAGTTCAAAATGATCCTTCTGGGGATTATTTTCCATGCCGAACTCCCTGCTGTACCAGTCGCTGTCATTAAAACCCCAGTCAAATGCCCTTGAGTCCTGCATTGAGATCTTTATTAATAAATCCGGTTTAAGATTATAGGTCATTCCAAGCCTTATTCTACTCAGAAAAAAGCTGTCATGGCTTTCACCGGAGGTTACGGCTTCACCGTAGGCCTTGGCATTAAACCCCTCCATATTCTCATAGCGCAGCCTCAATTCCCCATCAAAATTAAATTTTTCTTCTTTCTGAGCAGCCCATGCATGAGGGGTTATCATTAACACTGAAAGCAAACAGATCCATGTACATAATTTCCTTCTATATAAATCAGATAACGAAACCCATTTTTTTAAAATAATATCAACCATAGTAAACATTTAAAAACGATCCTCCTTTTAAAAATAAAGTTCACATGAAGTTCCTGTGTTAAATATCAAATGGCCGGGATATAAAAAGTGATATAAAAATATTACTCATCAAAAATAATTATACTTGGCTCCCACACTGCCACGTCGATCTCCATACCCTGAAAGAGTTTGTGCCTTTCAACTATGTATCTTGGGAATTTCAGCTCAAAATCATGGGGCAGCAGGCTGTTTGTGATCTTAAAATTCATAAGGCAATACTCAGGCAGGTTAAAAAGGGCCACTATCTTTCCCGAAAAACGGTTTCTTTTTAAAGAATCCTTGACCTCTTCATCCTTCTTAATGACCTTTAGGTCCTGCTGTCTTATGCAGAACCTTACCTTTTTATTATCAGGCAGCCTGTGTGACACCATAATACTGAAATGCCCTGCATTAATCCTCGTACCGCTGTCAATGCTCTCGGTAACGCCTTCAAAGATATTTCTGTAATTAAGAAACCGGGCTATACTTTTTGTTAAGGGCCTGTCAAATATCTCATTTCTGGAGCCGCTCTGCAGAAGTTCGCCATTCATAAGCACAGAGAGCCTTTCACCCATGGTATATGCCTCTTCAAGGTTATGGGTGATATGGAAGGTCGTTATCCCGACCTCTTTTACAATTTCCTTAAGCTCAATCCAGAGATTTCGTTTGGCGCCCTCGTCAATGGATGAAAAGGGTTCATCCAATAGAAGCATATCAGGCTGTACTGCAAGCGCCCTGGCAATGGCTACCTTCTGTCGCTCTCCCCCTGAAAGGAAGTTTATTTTTCTTTGTCTTAAATGATGGATATTAAGGAAACTGCATAATTTAGAAACAATTGAATCTTCATTCAGATGGGAATTTCTTCTGATACGAAGACCGAACCTGATATTGCTCTCAACATCCAGGTGAGGGAACAGGGAGTAGTTCTGGGGGACATATCCCATATTGCGGGTTTCAGGAAGGTCGTTACAGATATTATGACCATTAAGATAAATATACCCGCTGTTGGGCCTGTGGAACCCCAGAATAGATTTCATAAGAGATGACTTGCCGCTTCCTGTTGGTCCAAGCAGTACATGATATTCAGACCTTGAACATGTGAGGTTGATATTTTTAAGTAAAAAATTCCCCAGGCTGAGATTAAGTGATTCTATTTTCATATATGAATCAGTCAAATTCTATCCCCCTGGAAACTTCTGACAAAAAACAGGATGCAAAATGATATGACGATAAGAATCGTTATAAAAATGAGGGCATTTGTGATATCTACCGATTCGAAACTTAAAAAAATGGCAACGGGGATTGTCTCTGTCTTTAATGTTGTGGCGCCTGCAAGTGTAACTGTCGCGCCAAACTCACCCATTGCCTTGCCCCATGTTAAAAGCATTGCGGCTATGATACCTTTTCGCGCCAATGGGATCAGGACATGAAAAAACACCCTTAGCTTTCCATACCCCAGGGTGCGGGCCAGATTTTCATATTCCACATCTAACCCGTCAAATGTTGCCTTTAAAAGCCTTATGGAAAGCCCAACAATTACAAAGAATTGTGCAAGAATGATCCCCTTTACCTCAAACACGAATGGTCCAAATATGTTACTGATATGCCTTCCAACAGGGGTATTAAAAAAAATAAGCAGCATTGCACCCAGGGCGATCGGTGACAGCACAATGGGTAGATCAAGGAGCGTATCAAAAAAATTCTTGAACAGGAAATTGCATCTTGAAAAGAGATATGCAACAGGTATCGATACCATAATGGCAATTATGGATGAGATAGTTGCAGTAAAAAGTGAGAGCCTCACTGCAAACCATATCTTGTGCATATCGGGAGAAGACATGACCTCACCCTGTACCATTTCAGCAAGCATCCCGGCAAAGAGAGCAAGAAAGGCCAGTATTATCAATGCGCCTGTACCCCATATTATGGCATCAAAGATCCTGTTCATTTATTTAGCCATTATCTCTTTTACTGCCTCAAAATATTCTTTGGGAAGCTTGTATTCCCCGCCTACCGAGGCGTCTGGCGAAAATTCTTTTGCCTTTGAAAGGTCTGTTAAATAACCGTATTTCTGGTAAATAGCCAGACCTGCTGGTGATATTACAAAATCTATAAACTTATTTGATAGCGCAACATCCTTTGTAAAGACCGGTATAGATATTGATATATAGGATAACCTTGGAATCTGGTCGGGCTTCAATAATACAAGATCCATCCTGGTTGGATCCCAGTAATGAAACACCCTCCATCCAAGGATAGCGTCAACCTGGTTCAGCGCTGCAAGATTTGCTGTTTTGGAACAGCTTGCGCCAAATGTCACTACATTTTTAAGCACATCTCTTAATAGATTATTTTTCTCAAGAAGCTCTACGCCATAAAGCCCAAGACACACTGTCTCAGGGTTTCCTATGCCCAGACGCAAACCCGGCCTTGCAAGGTCTTCCAGGGTTTTTATTTTTGCAGGGTTTCCCTTTGGCGTTATGATAGCAGGGACAAGATATGCGATTATCTTCTCGCTCTTTTCAATAAGCAGCTTCTTTCGTTCACCAATAATAATATAATCGGGTGAACCAGGTAGATATATCTCACCTTTTTTTGACATCTCGATCTGTGAAAGGAGTGTACCCGATCCGCCGAAGGTCATGTAAACCTTTATGCCTGTCTGTAATTCAAAGGTTCTTGCAATCTCTTCCATAGGAGGTTTGTTTGCTGAGCCGCAAAATACTGTGATTGATTCTGTTGCTGCGGATACGTAGTTTATATCTAAAAAAACAAATAAAAAAATAAAACAAATCCCGATAATAACTCTAGTCTGATGTTTAATCATTTTGGATATTCCTGCTCCTTCAGTCCCATTTTTTGAACTAATATTATGTTTATAACAAACCTTATTACCATCTTAAGACTGCTTATCTGGTATATGCATTTCATAATTTACTCTTATAAATAATAAACATACATGTCAATATTAATATATATTATTTTTAACATATCATAAATTTATTACCAGGCAAAGGGTTGCCACATAATCATTAAGGATGGGATACGCCCCATGCATACAAATGAAGGAGGTATAGTATGATTTATTAATACTGCGAGAGGGCGGATTTAAAAAATGAATAACTTAAACTGAAACTGCGTTTCACTTATTCAACATCCACAATCATATATTTCTATTTGTTGCTATTTGACTGCATCAGGGAAAAAGGCCTGTCTTCCCTCTATTTTGTAGTCTGCAATAATTTTTTGTGCCTTTTCAGAAACAAGCCATTTTGCGAATTTATCAGCCTGTTCAAATTTTACATGTGAATATTTTTCAGGGCTTACAGGTATTATGCCGTATGGATTAAAAAGAGCAGGATCACCCTCGACCATGATCTCAAGATCAAGCCCCTCTTTTCTTCCAAACTTGTATTTCAGATAGGTGCCCCTGTCTGTTATAGAGTATGCCTGTTTTTCTTCGGCATAGGTAAGTGTCTTACCCATACCCTGGCCAATGGAATAGTACCATTCACCAAGCCCATCAGGATATTGAAATGTGATTATCTTTTTTTCCCCTTCTGAAATGACCTCTTTTATCTCACTTGCGAGCTTAATGCCTGAGAGCGTCCAGAGCTTCTGTTCCTTTGTATGTGTACCGCTGTCATCGCCCCTTGATATAAATGGGGCCTTTTTATCCGCTATCTTCTTCAGGGCGTTAGCTGGATTTTTCATACCCTTTATACCTGCAAGGTCACTTTTGGGCCCTATGATAACAAAATCATTGTGCATGACTGCGAGCCGGTATGCGCCATATCCCTCAGAAACAAATTTCTCTTCACGCTCCTTTGCATGAACAAAGATGATATCAACATTGCCATCCATGCCATCCTTAACAGCCGCGCCTGTCCCCTTGGCTATAACCTTGACCTTTATCCCCGTATCAGCAGTGAACGCCGGAAGCAGCACATCAAGGAGCCCTGAATTTTCAGTGCTTGTGGTTGTTGACATGGTTATCACCTTGTCTGCACCTGATGTAAGGCCCGGCAATGCAAAAGCAGATATAAAGATCAACAGATTTATAAAATATTTTTTCATCTCATTTTGCCTTTCTTTATAATGAATAATGCTAAAGAAAAAATTACTCAGAACCAAGCTGCTTTGCATCCAAATATAAAGGAACACCATACTCATGGATGCGGCACTCGCGGATGATCCTCTGCCCTTCATCCGATTTAACAAAATCAATAAAACCTGTTATCAGCCTGTATATATCCCCGGATCTTTTTGCTTCAGGTACACTCAATATGTGGTAGGCATTGATTAAAATAGGGTCTCCTTTTAAAAGTATCTCAAGGTTTTTAACCCCCTTTTTTATTGCATAGTATGTGCTGGAATCGGTCATGAAGTAACCATTTTCATCATCCGCCCTCTTAAGGGTTGGCTCCATAAAGGTATTTGTAGCCACATACCATGATCCGGAAGGCTTAATACCAGCCATTTCCCAGATCATCATCTCCTTTTTATGGGTGCCGGAATTGTCATTTCTGGTAAAAAAAAGGGCACCTGTTTCCGCTATCTTTTTATAAGCCTCTGTTACAGAGCTTAAACCCTTTATACCGGCAGGATCAGAGACAGGGCCAAGGATAAAAAATTCATTACCGCCAATCAATTGTCTGTTAACAGCCCAGCCCGCCTTAACCGCCTTTTTTTCAGCATCTGGTGCATGCACCATAATTATATCCGCTTTGCCGGATTTTAGTGCCTCAAGGGATTCACCACTCCCCCTATTGATCCAGTTGACCCTGCAATTGTATTTGCTGCAGAATGGTTCCGCAAGTGACTTAACTAGACCAAGGGAGCCCGGAGTCCCGGTTGCCAGAGTTATTGACATATCACCATTTCCATATGTTACACCAGACTTATCCGCTCCTCTTACCGGCAATACATCTAATAAACCAGATAAAGTCATCAACATAAATACATGATAAATAACTGTCCTGAATTTCATGATTGCCTCCGGGTTTGTTATTTAAAAAGGATTATTATCATAAATCACTACCCATTTCATCTGATAATCCAATCAGGCCCTTGATTATTTCGAAAATAAAGATTAATAACAGTCAATTATGTCAGTTCTGATATATGTATTTTACATTAAGGAGGATAACTTGGAATTTAAAGGTAAAACAGCCGTTGTAACAGGTTCATCAGGTGGCATTGGTCGCAGCATTGCCATTCTTCTTGCCAAAGAGGGAGTGGATATAGTGCTTGCTTCACGTAATGTGCAGAACATGGAAGAGGTAAAGGGTAAAATCGAGGAGGTCGGGCAGAAGGCCCTTGTTGTTGCCTGTGACATGGCAAAGGATGAAGATGTTGTTTCCATGAAAGAGCGGGCCATTGCAGAGTTCGGGAATATAGATATCCTCATTAACAATGCTGCTGTTGGCGTACGCGGCACACTGAATAATGTATCCATTGAAGACTGGAAATATATAATCAACACAAACCTTATGGGTTATATACGCAACATACATGCCTTTATGCCCCATTTTATTGAAAGAGGAAGCGGTTACATAGTTAATGTATCATCAATACAGGCCCTTATCTATACAGCAGAAATGTTGGGCATACCCTATATAACAACAAAAGCAGGGGTAATCGGTTTAACTGAATCACTGTATGGCTATCTTGGACAGTATGGTATCAGGGTTTCATGCCTGGTGCCCGGCGGGGTAAGGACTAATATCAGTGAGAATTCAAGG
>CAZCMD010000018.1:0-43531 GCA_964499695.1 uncultured Desulfatiglans sp. | reverse complement strand
GCAAAGAACCTGCACGCATCATCAGGGTTGAATCCCCTTTTAATAAATAATGAGATGGCATCCTTACCGAATGGAACCAAACAGGTTGATTCCCCTGCCTTTATCTGCCTTGCAATAAGGTCATCAAAATTTTTTGTAAAAATAAAAAAGATCTCAAACAGAAAGGTGCTCTGCATCATGAGCCTGTCATCGCAGCTATACATACCAATATCGGCCCTTCCCTCTTTTTCCAGTTTCTCTATGTGTTCTTTCATTTTTGAAAAAACGCATTCAAGGCGTTCTGTTAAAGGCGAATCAGGCGAACACTCCGCTATCCTGATATCCAGTTCGCTCCTTTCGTCACTGAAGGGGTTTGAAAGCGCCGCGCAGGATACAAGCCTGAAAAATTCTCTCTCTTCCTGTGATAATTTTTTAGTGGCCATGCAGATTATGTATATATGTCAGGTAAAATTTGTCAATTGTAGTTTTACAATCCAGTATCCTGTTTTTTTCCGGTTCCATCAGGATCATATTGTTTGTTTCATTTATGAAGAATAGCAGGTGCCCAATTTTCTGAGGCCATATCCGTATAGTATGATTTCATCCGGGCACCTTTGGAGAATAAAGGAATTTACCCGTCACTACTTTATCTTAATATTAGATCTGAGCGCTTCTGCCTTGTCCCTGAGTTCCAGGTAGTCCATCCTTAACCTTGAGTTGGCAACCCAGGCTTCTTCCATATATTTTCTTTCCTCATCTGTAACCAGCCTGAGCCCGAGTGTTTCAGCATGTTCAAGGATAACTGCTCCGGTTGGAACCATAGTAAATGAATTCAATGTAACCTTTTGTACAATTGCGCCAAGACCAATCCATACATGCTCTTCCATAGTTACCTTGTACAGAGAGGCCCTTATAGCAATAAAACACTCATGCGCGATATTACATGGCCCATGGATAATAGCGCCATGCGCTATAGAGGTTTTAGGGCCTATAAAAAATGGAGCATCCGGATCAGTGTGTAAAATAACACCATCCTGAATATTTACCTCTTCTCCGATATAAATGGGTGCCACTTTTCCATCCGGCCCCCTCTGGTCGGCCCTGATTACAGTTAAAGGCCCGACAAAAACACCTTTATCTATCTTTACATTACCAATTATCTGGGCTGAAGGGTCAATCAATGCGGTCGGATCAATTTGTGGAAAGTCGCCTGCCAGGTTGGGTCTTATATTGTTGTAATTTAATGGCATCCTTTATCCTCCATTTAAAATGTTAATGAACGGTTAAAGCAGCCTTGAGACTTTTTACTTTTATACCTGAAACAGATTGTGTTGAAATGTTAATTTAATAAGAAGAATAAAAAGATTACCCTGTTGTGTCAATATAAAAGTAGACAACTGACCGACTCTGTCAATAACTCATTTAATTAATTACTTAAATAATCTTATAATCTTTCAAATATTATTACTTACCCTTATTAAGGCAAATAACTTGATTTATTTTACAGTTTGAATTAATATATTTGATGTTTGGTCTTTTGACTGTTTAAGTCAAAAAGTATTATTGTTTTAACTAAAAGGAGATTTTAAATGAAAATGATGATGAAATTGTTCGCTATTGTTGCACTTCTTGCTATGACAGCATCATGTGTTACCAAAACAGCACCCACTGCCTTACCTGATAAATATAACCTTACTGATCTTAAAGAGGTAAAAAAGATAACAGTGCTCAAGGAATCAGACTGGATAAAGGTTGATAATCATGCACTTATTTTCAGGGATAATGAAAACAATTTTTTCCTGATAGTATTGGGCAGGCCGCTTGAGACAAGTATTGAAAAAGAGGTAGTAGGTATTATTGGTCAGGGTCAAGATGTCTATGCTGGAATTGCCAAGTTTTTTATTAAAACCAATAAAGGCAGGGACTATTATATCATACAAAAGATATATACGCTGGACGGACCTGAGCAGGCAAAACAGATTAAAGAACGCCTCAGTAAATAAATTCGAGTAAATCCAAATGTCAAATGGCCCTTTTTTTTAAGGGCCATTTTTTTAAGTTTTGATTCTATTATCCTCTTATCTTTAATAAATCATCAGGTAAAAAAATGTTTAACATCTCTTTTTCATTAATTAGTCCTTTTTTTCTTTTCCACCTCATTCTTAATCCATTCAAAGCCGTAGTTTGTGAGTATTCCCCCTTTTTCAATGGAAAATTTAGTACTGGTAAATACATTCTCTGAAGAGATAACATCTACAGGGAAAATGGACCCCATACCTCCTTTAAAGTCAATTGAAGGTTTTACAATCCAGAATATGGTTTTTCTTGTTTCAGGTTCCATCAGGATCATCTCGTTTGATTCCCCTAGAATTTTAAGCTCATTCGGACCCCGTATTTTTAAATCTGTGACAATATAAAATTTGTGAGGGTTAATTACGGTAGTTTCAATAACATTGCATGATCGTGTATCTATATTCTTATACCAGGTCCTGGTCACTAATTTTAAAAGCGGGGGGACATTGCCTCGTTCCTGTTTGATTTTTGTTTTTGCATTGAGATCCTTTATGGAGACAAGCGTACTACCTGACATGCCTTTATCAGCGGAATTATGATCAGAAATATCAATGGTTTTCCATTCATATGTTGTGAGTGGCTCTGAGGTATCAACCGACTCTGCAAGTTTTAAGTGGGTTGCATCTATAAAGCCCAGTTGATTATAAGCCACATCAAAGGGTACCCACCCTGTGGACGGGAAATAGACCTCTGCCCAGCTATGTGGAAAGAATCCAATTTTATCGTCATAATTTTTACTGACAAACCCAATTATGAATTTAGCCGGTATGCCTAAAGACCTTAGAATCCCTATTAATAAACTGGTTTTTTCATCACATACCCCTTTTTTGTGTTCAAGAACCCATGAGGCCTTCTGGGATGTGTACACAGTTGAGCGGTCAATATAGGTCTGCACATTATTCTTCACCCATTTACATGCATTAAAGACAACACGGTAAAGGTCATCTTCACCCTGTGCAATTTCAGAAGCTAATGCATGTATTTCGTCACGGTCAGAATCTATGATTACACCTGACTTTGTATATTTGATCAGCTCATCAGGGATCGCCTGTATCGGGAAAGGAGTCTTTTCTGTAACCCTGATAAACTCATGTCTTAATTCAGCCTCTGCCTTGACCTTGAACTCATAACGTCCAGGGTGAGGATAATCCAGTTTGAACTACAGTGCATTTTCAATAGTCTTTCCTGTAGGGATTATCTCAAGATTTGATATCTTCTGCCTGCTGTCAGAAAAGGGCAAAATCTTCAGGTTTGCTTTAATGTATTCTATAAAATATTCCTGTGTTCCTTTGGCAATAACTATCTGTGAAGTGACTTCTGTTTCTAATGTAAGCTCCTCGACAGTATGAAGCTTTTTGTAGTATTCCTTCATAACTTCTTCAACTGCCTTTATTTCAAGGGTTTTTGATTTTGGCGGATTTGTAATACCACAACCGACATACAAACTAAACACTAGCAATATTAAAATACCGGCTACCAGATTCCATGCTGATGTATTATTAAAACAATTTCTCATTTATACGAACCTTAGATAGATAAGGACATCATATGGTTTTAGTTTTGTCAAAAGGAATAGGGCTAAACCCTTACCCCTTCAAAGCATGATTCGCCATACGATGTAATAATCCTTCCTGTAATCCTGTCACCCTCTACCCTGCCATGCCCTGAAATATCTATTTTTTTAAAGAACTTCTTTACTGTCAGTGCAAATGAAAAATTGCTACCCTCCACCTTTCCTCCGTTGAAATCTACCTGCCCTATAAAACCTGCGGACATGGTCCCAGTCAACTCATCACCTGCTTTTTTAAGGGTAAGGGTGCTCTCCATAACACCCATCGGGGTATCCGCAGAAATTTTGTATGTCCCTTCAACACTCATAAAATGCCTCCATTGTTCAGTTAAAATCCAGGTAGAAAAGATACCCTTTTGCCTTAATAATACCAAAAAGGATAATCGGCAATTATTTTCATCAGGTAACAAAAAAATATTCGTTTTATTTAAGAAAAAGTATATAAACATAATGTTTTAAATAAATGGCTATAAAAGTATATGAAAAACCTGCTTAATATCTTTCATGGGATACGCGGAATCAGCCTGAAACTGAAGCTTTTAATCCCTTTTCTGTTTTTTGCCTTTGCCAGCACCACAATACTGACCGTAATCAGTTTAACCTCACAGCAAAACCTGATAAAAAAGGAGGAAAGAAACCTTTTGATTCAGCATTACAGGCTCTTTTTGGACAGGCTCAACCAGAAACAGGTGCAGGCCATCTCTATAGCATCTTCATTTGCGGACATACCTGAGACAGGAAGGCTTCTTGCAGAAAATGACAAAAACGGTCTACAGAGTTATATAACCCCTATTTACCAGAACCTGAAAGAGAATCAGGGGATTTCACAACTTTACCTTCACAGGCCACCGGGCATACCCTTTTTAAGGCTTTTTGATCCTGAACAGCATGGAGAAACCGCCGGTTTGGACGTAAAGAGTGTATCAGAGATATTTTCAGGGGCAGAAAATTCTGTCTGCCTTGAGATGGGGAAAGCAGGTCTTATCACAGGGGGTGCTGTAGCTGTCTATAATGATGGTAAGATCGCCGGAAGCGTTGGTACCCTGTTTACCTTAGGGAAGGCATTTATGGATAATTATTACAGGAGCTGGAAGATAAATGCCGCACTTTACACTATAGCAGATGGTAAATTTTTACAGATAACAGCAGCCGGGGAGCATCCTCTTGAAAAAATTTCAGAGATATACAAAGGAAAAGGGAATATACATGAACCCGATATAATGATATCCCCTGAAAAACACCCGGACATGTCTGTATTAATAGGCCCTGTAGAAAATTGCTCAGGTGATGTTGTTGCCCTGATAGTCTTCAACGCTGACAGGACCGCAACGCTTAAAAGACTGGCAGGCACCAGGAACCTGATGATATCCATCGGGATAGGGATCATCATAATATCCTTTCTGTTTATCTATCTTGTAATTGATCTCTTTATAAAACCCATAAACGAACTTGTCGAAGAGGCCAGGGATATAACGCTTGGAAAGAGGGAAACCGGTCTTGATATAAAACCTTCAAATGAGATCGGCTCGCTTACAAATACCCTTAACACGATGCTTGATGCGCTTAAAAACAGGCGTCTGGAGATAGAAAACTATGCAAGGACACTTGAAAAGCGCGTTGAAGAAAGGACATCTGAGCTGCTCGAATCTGAAGAAAAATACAGGACAATGGTCGAGAATGTCCCCCTTGTCGTTTACAGGATACTGAAAGATGGGACAACCGAATTTGTAAACTCATACCTGACAGAAAACATCGGGTACACAGTAGATGAGGCACTGGACGACAAGAGATTCTGGAGAGATAAAATAGCAGGCGATGCCCCTGAGGCATTTAAAACCGTATGGAATACCTGTTTTATTAAAGGTGAAGAGTGCCGGCTTGATCACAAGGTACGGGCAAAGGACGGAAGGCTTCTCCATTTTATCACCCATTCAATACCAACAACCGATGAGAATGGCGAGGTAAAATGGGTTGATGGCTTTATGCTTGATATAACCGAGCTCAAAAGACTTGAGGATCGGGCCATTCAGGCAGAGGAGGTAAGGACCCTGGGAGAGATATCCGCAAGGATGGCCCATGAGATAAGAAACCCCCTCAGCATCGCCGGTGGGTTTGCCAGAAGGCTCAGGGATGCCATGAAGGATGATGACCCCAATAAACGCCTTTCGATTATAATAGTCGAAGAGGTGGCAAAGCTTGAGATATTTGTGACCGGCCTCTTATCCACCATAACCCCGTTTGAGCTGACGCTCTCAAAGGTGAATATCAATGAGCTTATACTGGAATCTATCTCCGAACTTGACAGGCTACTTGAATCAAGAAACCTTGAAATAGTTTCAGACCTTGAATCGAATATCCCGGATATTGAGGCAGATCACAAGATACTGTGCCAGGCAGTAATCAATATTATAAAGCATTCAATAATTTCATCCCCTCCGGAAGAAAAGATTTCGGTTTCAACCGCCTTCAGGGATGATGAGGTGGTTGTGACCATCACCAATGCCTTTAGCCACATGTCAAATGCTGATATAGAGCAGTTCTTTTTCCCTCATATTGAGCAGAAGCTGGAGGAGAGCGTTCTGGATCTACCTCTTTCAAAGATCATAATCCACAGGCATGGCGGGAAGATAAACCTTATAAAAATCGGCGAGAATATCCTTAAAATAATAATCTCATTCCCGGTCAGACCTGCCTGACCATTACTACTGTTTCCCGAATCCGCACACAGGGTACCTGCACTCTTTACAGCTTGAACAGAACCCCCCATGACCTAACGATGCGATATACTCCTTTGTTACCGTTTCATCTGCTATAACAAGGGGCAGGACAAGCTCAAATATACTTGCCCTGTAATACATCACGCACCCGGGGAGCCCCACAACAGGGATATTCCCGATATATGCAAGCATAAACATGGCCCCGGGGTATACAGGCGCACCATAGGTAATAACCTTTGCACCTGATTTTCTTATGCTTAAGGGTGTCTGGTCATCAGGGTCAACGGACATGCCGCCTGTAAGGGCTATAAGTTCTGCGCCCTCCTTTATCAACTCATGAATTGAGGCAACTGTCTTTTCCACATCATCAGAGACAAATACCTGTTTTATAACCTCGCAGTTCATTTTTTTAAATTTGTCTTTAAGTACCGGCCCGAATTTATCCTTTATTCGCCCTGAAAACACCTCGCTCCCTGTTGTAATAACACCAACCTTAAGGTGCCTGAAGGGTTTTACATCTATTACAGGATAATATTCCCTGCATATGCGTTCAACTTCCTCTATATTTTTTTCATGCGTGGCAAGGGGGATTATCCTTGTGCCGGCCATTGCTGTATCCGGTTTAACTATCTGGTTCCCGTGGATGGTGGCAAAGGTGATATCCTCCACTGAATTTATTTTGAGGAGCGCCTCCTTATTTACCTTTAACAGGCCTGTGCCGGTGGATATGAAATTTATCCTGCCCTCTGCCGGCTCTGTATGCCTGATACCCCTTCCTGATGCAGCCTTTGCAATGCGTTCTGCTGCTTCGTTTTCATGGATAAAACCATCTTTGGGATCAAGCACATAAATATTCATCTTACCCATATCAAGAAGCCTGGCAACATCCTCTTCCTTTATTATATGGCCTTTTTTAAAGGCCGGGCCTTTGAACTCCCCGGGTATAATCTGGGTGAGATCATGTCCAAGCATCATACCTACCGCTTCATTGAGTGGTACACTTTTATATTTAATATCAGCCATTTACATCTCCTACAAATAAAAATCCTTTAAAACAAGCGCCGCACAATAGCATAGATATGTTAAATATGAAAGAAGGAAATTAAAAAAATTCAATCCTAAAAACCTGTTGCCTGCTGTTAATAACTTTACTAAACTCACGTACTTTAAAATTTTCAGGAGTAGATCAGCAATGTTACCCGCTGTGAAGGTTTCAGGTGTATCAAAGTCCTACAGGAATTTGAAGGCACTTGATAGTATAGATTTTCAGATAGAACAGGGCAGTTTCTTCGGGTTGCTCGGCCCCAATGGCGCTGGCAAATCCACACTTATCAATATTATGGCCGGCCTCACAAAGGCATCAAAGGGCTATATTGAGGTAAAGGGTTATAATGTAAGGCATAAATGGAGAAAGGCCAGAGAGACCCTGGGTGTTGTACCGCAGGAACTCTCATATGACCCATTCTTTTCTGTGCGCGAGATGCTCAGGCTGCAATCAGGTTACTTCGGCCTCGGTTCATCCAACTATGCATGGATAGAAGAGATACTCTTTCACCTTGATCTATCTGACAAGGCAAAGGAGAACATAGGAAACCTGTCAGGGGGTATGAAGCGAAGGCTCCTTATTGCACAGGCGCTTGTACATAAGCCTGAGGTTGTGGTGCTTGATGAACCCACTGCAGGGGTGGATGTGGAACTCAGGAAAAGCCTCTGGAAATATTTCCGTGATCTCAATAAAAAAGGGCAGACCATAATTCTTACAACACACTATCTTGAAGAGGCTGAGGCCAACTGTGACAGGATAGGGATACTCCATCACGGAAAGCTCAAGGCAGTCGAAGAAAAAGAGAGGCTCTTAAACAGATACCCATACAGACTTCTTAACCTGACCCTATCCAAAGACAGTGCAAAAAAAATCCCTGAAAGTATTAAAAAAAAGATCGTCTCCGCTGAAAATGGGGATCTCTGCCTTCGGCTGCACAAAGAGAATGATAAAATCGGGGCAATCATAGAGGAACTGCGCAGTGCCGGTGTAAACCTGATTGACCTTCAGACAAAAGAACCAGGACTTGAAGAGGTGTTCATGGAACTGACAGGTGCTGAAAATGATTAACTGGGGCGGGATATTTACACTCTTCTGGAAGGAGGTCTGGCGGTTCCTGAAGGTATCCATACAGACCATACTGACCCCTGTGGTTACAGTACTGCTCTATCTCCTTGTATTTTCTTCGGTGCTTACGGACAGGCTTGAGGTATATAAAGGGGTTCATTATGTAACATTCCTTATTCCGGGGCTAATTATCATGTCAATGCTCCAGAATGCCTTTGCAAACAGCTCATCAAGCCTGTTTCAGTCAAAGTTAAACAGGAACATCGTCTTTATGCTGCTTGCCCCATTATCGAATCTGGAGATTTACATCGCCTATGTTGCCGCGTGTGTTGTGAGGGGAATCCTTGTTGGCTCAGGTGTATGGATTGCGGCCTTTTTCTTTGAAACAGTATGGATACACAACATACCCCTTGTTCTTGCATTCAGTTTTTTAGGTAGCGGGATACTGGGGGCCCTCGGGCTTATGGGTGCGGTCTGTTCCGAAAAATGGGACCACATAGCCGCATTTCAGAATTTTGTTATATTGCCATTGTCCTTTTTGAGCGGCGTTTTTTTCTCTATACATACCCTCCCCGCCTTCTGGAGAGAGGTATCCTATTACAATCCATTCTTCTATATGGTGGACGGTTTCAGGTATGCATTCCTCGGGGTATCGGATACAAAACCTTTGTTAAGCCTTATTATCACAACTCTCTTTTTTATCCTTGTAAGTATAGCAGGGCTTCTCCTGCTTAAAAGCGGTTACAAACTTCGTGAATAGCAGGAGAAGCCAGGCCTGCGACCAGAATATCTTCTTGTACCTTTATTCAAAAGCTTGCTTTATAACACGATTCTATGGCAGATTGCCTGTTGATTCCTCAGGTTCATGCAGGATCGCAATAGACAGAAAAGGAATTTCTATAGGCAAATGGCATTAAAAACAGCATTAGAGAATTTAACCTCCTGGTTTGAAGAATATGTAAATAGTTTTATATCGGGAGACCCGGAATCAGATATTAATGTAGAACTGAAGAAACACCATACCATCCGTGTAAGACATGCAATCATCGATGTCGGAAAAAGCATTGCCCTTAATGAAGATAATATGTCTATAGCAGAGGCATGTGCTATTCTCCATGATATCGGAAGATTTGAACAGTATAAAAATTACGGTACCTTTTCAGACTCAATATCGGAAAACCATGCTGCCCTTGGTGTGAAGATTATCAGGGAGCATAATGCGCTGAGGGATTTTTCTGCCGAGTGCAGGGAGATAATAATCCGTTCTGTGGGGTGCCATAACATGCCGGCGATCCCTTCCGGATTTAATCCGGATAGCCTTGAGTTTCTAAAACTTATAAGAGATGCGGACAAGATTGATATCCTGTATGTAGTAACCGACTATTACATGACTTCGGTAAGCGGCACCAACAAAGTATTAGAATTGCATCTGCCTGATACTGAGACCATTTCAGATGAGGTCTTTAAACCACTTGCATCCGGTAGAATCGCTCAGGTAAAAAATTTAAGGTCATTAAACGACTTTAAACTCTACCAGATGGGCTGGGTTTATGACCTGAATTACAGGAGAAGCCTTCAGATAATTAAAGAGAAACAATACCTGGAAAGGCTTCGTGAAGCCCTGCCAAAACGCTCTGACAGGGCTGATCAAATCTATCATATTACCTGCAGCTATCTTGATAAAAGTGTTGGAGATAACTGATATATCACCATCCCTTGCTTTTTAAAAAAAGGATGTGTTAAAAGTTAACTAAACAATATTACAGTTAATATTTCTTCAGAGGAACAAATTATGGGTAAGCCTTTTTATTCAATCGATAATGCAATCTTTGACATGTTTCCAGGATACTGCCGGGGTGTAGTTCTGGCATTTGATATCAAGATCTCTGATTCACCTCCTGAACTTATATCCCTGCTGAGAGATGCTGAAAAGGCCCTGCACAGTAAAGTAAATAAGGATGACCCTGCATCTCACCCCAGGATCAACTCCTGGAGAGAGGCATACCGGCTGTTCGGTGCAAAACCTGCCAAATTCAGGTCATCCATTGAGGGGATGGTGAGAAGGGTCTTAAATGGCAATGAACTGCCCGGCATTAACACTGTTGTTGATATTGGTAACATCTTATCCCTCATGTATATTATTACAGCAGGGGCACATGCAATAGATGTAGTAAAGGGTGATATCTCACTCAGAAGGGCTACAGGTAAAGAGTTTTTTACCCCATTCGGAACTGATATTTCAGAACAGGCAGAGCCAGGGGAAATAATTTTTACTGAAGGTAATAATTGTCTTGTAAGGCGGTGGAGCTGGCGACAGGCAGAGCATACATCCATTAAAAACTCAACAACAGCCTTTGAAATGAATATTGACGGCCTCCCTCCCGTTACAAGGGATGAAACAGAGACTATATGCATTGAGGCGGTTGAGCTGATAAATAAATTCTGCGGAGGCAAGGTGAGTTATAAAATCCTTGATAAGGATAATCCGAAGATGGAGTTGGGATTATAAACCTATAATTCAAGACCCTCTGCCAGACTCTATCTGCAAGAGGGTCTTTTATTTTGTAAAAAATCTATAATGCCCGGTAAATAATTGGAAAGCCCTGCCCTTTTACTTCAACCTTATTTTCTGATTCAAGCACCTCAAGGTGTGAGAATATCTCTGAAAGGGCAATAAAAACATCTGCCTTTTCAACACTTGGGAAAATATTCCTGACCAGATTAAAAACAGGCACCTCATTTTTCCTTACTGCATTAAGCACCTGCTCCATCCGTTCGGCATAAAGCCTCCTGTACATGTCTATAACAGGCTGCATATCGTCAATATATTCACCATGACCTGGGAACAGATACCTCACATCCAATTTAGATACCCGGTCAAGAGATTTCTGGTATGCAACCAGCCCCTTATAGTTTTTATCTCTCATCCTGTCGCGGTTCATGGCCAGTATCGGTTTTGGTGTGAGATTCTTTATAATATGATCACTGCTGAACAGTATCTTCTGTTCAGGTTCATACAGGCAACATAAGCCCGGGTCGTGCCCCGGTGTAAATACCACCCTTAGAGAGTATCCTTCACCGTTAAATATATGGTCATCTTCCATCGCCTTCGGGTCATCAATGGGTTTTGCTATGCTGTAATATTTTCGAATTCCCCTTTTCATTGCATTAAGGACATCATCAGGTATCCCGGCCATCTCTTTAAGCTGGTCAAGCTCATCTGCCCAGATCTCATTTTTTAAAAATTCGCTGGATATCTTCCATATCCCTTCAGGGTGGATATATATCTCAACAGGATGATCAAGCTGCTTAATAATTTCAGAGGCAAGCCCGAAATGGTCCATATGTCCGTGTGTCAGTATTATCCTGTTTATATTGTTAAACATAAGCCCCTCTCTTTTAAAGCTCTCCATGATAAATTCAAGGGAACCCGGTATATCAGGGCCGACATCAATAAGGGTTATCTCCTTTTTCCCAAGGGCATAGATATTTGCTGTGAGGAGATAAGGCACCTCATTAAATGGTATTGGAATAGGTGTAATATTTCTTATTTTTGGAAACGGTCTGATCAATTCTGTCATAACTTAGTAAAACCTGTAACTTTCAAATAGCACTTTATCTTATCCTCCTGCAAGTGTATGTATAATAAATATTTTGTCACCATCATGAACCTCTTTTTTTAATGCATCAGGATATGCGCTTGATGAATTCACATATACCTCGATAAGGGGGTGCAGCTTTCCTTCCTCCACAAAGATCGCCTTTTTAACCTCAGGATACATGAGTATCAATTGTCTGAGGCATTCGTGTACACTATTACCTTTTACCTCTATTTTTTCGAGGTTACCACAATATTTCTGAAAGGCCCTGTGAAGATCAATTGTTACACCCATATTTTTCAATCCTTCTCTGTATTACATTCTCTGCACTCAGGGTTTCTGCTTAATTTAAATTCCCTGAACCTGAGATCCATACCATCATAAATAAGGAGCCTGTTTAAAAGAAGTGTCCCCATACCGGTGAGGTACTTTATGACCTCTGTAGCCTGTATTATGCCTATTAGTCCAGGGGTAACACCAATAACAGGAAATTTTCCTGATTTTACATCATCCTTGTACATGCATCCGATACATGCGGTTTTACCAGGGATTATGGTAGTCACCCTTCCCTCCAGCCCGCTTACAGCACCGTGAAACAAGGGGATATCCCTTTTTATTGCTGCCCTGTTAAGGACAAATCTTGTTGCAATGTTATCCATTGCATCGATAATGGCATCACAGCCGTAAGTTAATTTTAATATGTTATCATCATTAATGGTTTCATCAATAATCTCAACCTTTGTATGCTCATTAAATGAGTTTATCTTTTCTCTGGCTGATTCAACCTTTTTTGCGCCGATATTCCTTGTCCAGTGTAGTATCTGCCTGTTGAGATTGGTTATCTCAACGCTGTCATTATCGGCAATAACCAGTGTCCCCACACCCGCAGCAGCAAGATATAAGGATACAGGAGAACCAAGACCGCCAGCGCCAGCAATAAAGACCCTTGATCTTTTTAGCTTTTCCTGACCTTCTAATCCAATCTCAGGCATCATTATCTGCCTGTCATATCTGGCAAGTTCATCCTGTGAAAGCATATTTTCTCCTGTCTGAAAAGTTTATTAACCGGGCCTTATACCCCAGTGTACAGCAATATTTCCAAACATGAATCTCCTGTATTTTACATCTGTAAGGCCTGCATCTTCCAGTACTATAACCAGTTCATCCGGGTTAACAAACCTTAAAGTAGTTTCAGGTAGGTATCTGTATGCATCCCTTTCTCCTGAAATTAAAAATCCCATTAGGGGGATTATCAGCCTGTAATAGATAAGCACGAGCGGTTTAAAAATATTGTCAGGCACAGGGCTTGTATCCAGGCACACAAGCCTTCCTCCCGGTTTAAGAACCCGCACCTGTTCCCTGAACATGAGAGCCATATCAGGTACATTTCTGGCAAGAAACCCGGAGGTTACTGCATCAAATCTGGCATCAGGAAAAGGCAGTTTCAGTGCGTCTGCCTGACACCACCCTATTTCACCACCTATCAGCCTTTTCTTTCCTACGGCGATCATCTCATATGTTAAATCAGCGGCTATGACCATTACTGACGGTTTCTTTTTTTTAATCTCAATGGCAATATCACCTGTCCCTGCACCTGCATCGAGCACTGCACCCTTGTCAGGAACACGGGCCATCTTTACAAGAAATCTGCGCCACCTGGTATCAAGACCAAGGGAGATGAGACTATTCAAAAGGTCATATCTTTTTGAGATACGGCCAAACATAAAGCTTATTTTTTGTGGCCCCTTATCCATTCCATGCATATGTCTTATTATATCCCTATAAGGAGGGTAAAGGTAAACTCCATGCCTAAAATATTAATACCATTATTTGAAGGTTATTTTAAAAAAAGAATTTTTTCAACCCCGGGATTATAAAAACAGACAACCCCTCCTGATTTGATTCAGAAGGGGTTCATATAAAGATCTAAGTCAGTTTATTAAAACGCCAGAGAGCATGTAACTCCGCCATAAAAATGATCTTCATCAGCATCCCAGCTTCCATATCTGATATTATCTTCAGATTCATCTGTCAGGGCAAATGTATATGCAACATTAGGTGTAACACTGATATACTCATTAACAGGAAAGGTCATTGATGCTGAAATAGCACCATCGTGAAATTCACTGTAGTCATCTGCATCGAGGTACCCTATTGATGCACCAAGATCCAGTGCAAGCTCATCTGTAAAGGCTATAGAATGGCTGATTCCCAGGTTAACATACCATCCCGGAAAGGTATCTATATCCTTATACACTGATAATGTTGGAGAAAGTAAGGTATCAAGGCCGAATGACAGATATACCTCCTGTGTATCTTCACCTTCAAGGGCATAATATAGATAACCTGCCCCGATGCTTAATTTATCAAATGACCAGTCATAAGATATTGTCATATCTGTCTCATTAAAAGAGCTGTCATTATCAATAGGATCATCTGTATCAAGGTTTCCCCATAGATTAAATCCGAAGCCATTATAAGAAACACTCATAGAGGGTTGTATTACTATACTGTCATCACTTAATGCATAACCACGCCAGACGTATTGTGATAGTATTGAAACATCGGCAGAAGCCGATACAGGTGATTCATCTTCAGCAAAAGCAGGTAAAGAGCTAAAGGTTAATAAAGCAAAACCAATTATAAAGATAGATTTAATAAATCTTTTTCTCATTTTTTCCTCCTGTGGAATATAAATAGATGAATGTTATTTTTCACATATAATTTAAGTAATCAAGTAATATTTTACCAAAGTCCAACTGCTCAAAAACAGATTCCAAAACAGTGATATAAATTGCCATTTGCCCCATTGATAATAAAGGGTGTGATAATCGCTTTCGTTTTTTATTCATTCCTCCTTTTATTGATTATAGATTGCTGCCATTTTTAAGTGGATTTGGGAAATAAAAAGAGCAAGAGATATGCCACTCTTTTCCAGGCAGGCTGATGGGTATTATCTTATTGATATTATTTTCATTTTGGTGTTTTTACATTACTGAAATAAAATAATTTTACTCATACAATTTTGTCTTTTGAAAATTCTTTTGTAACATTTTTGTACGGATATTTTCTTTTCAAAAGGCAGGTGAATGTAACCTGATCATACATATCCCCGTGACCTGAATTAAAAATATGGAAGCATGTAATTCATATAGAAATTTGAATAGACATCTGATAATCATACCATACTAAAAATAAATCCTTCTCAGTATTCCATCAACAGGAGGTTTAAATTGTTGAGATTACAGAGCCTGGCAGGGCTGTTCATCCTTGCGTTACTCGCATGGACAATTTCAGAGAACAGAAGCAGAGTAAATTACCGGACTATCGGTGCGGGTATTGTCATTCAACTGATAGTCGCCATTATCCTTGTAAAACTTCCCCTGAGCCGGCTCTTTTTCATGTGGCTGAACAGCGCTGTCAGTGCCCTTCAGGAATCCATCGCAGAGGGTACGGGTTTTGTGTTCGGCTACCTTGGAGGAGGTGACGCCCCCTTTACCATAACAAACCCCGGATCAACCTTCATACTTGCCTTTCAGAGCCTCCCGCTTGTGCTTCTGATCAGCGCCCTGTCAGCACTTCTCTTTTACTGGAGGATCTTACCTGTTATAGTAAAAGGGTTTTCATGGGTGCTTACTAGGCTGATGGGTATCGGCGGAGTAGAGGGCCTTGGTATTTCTGCTAATATATTTGTAGGCATGGTGGAGGCACCATTATTAGTGAAACCCTATATCCCATCCATATCAAGAAGCGAGCTATTCTCTATCATGACATCAGGGATGGCAACAATTGCAGGGACCGTCATGGTGCTTTATGCAACAATACTTACCAATGTTATTCCCGATGTGATGGGCCACCTTCTGGTTGCATCCCTGATAAGCGCCCCGGCGGCAATAACTGTTGCAAAACTGATGATCCCCGAGACACATGAAATATCAAAGGGTGAAATTACATTTGATGATCCTTCTGAAAGTTCAATGGATGCTATCACTAAAGGCACTATTGGGGGGGTTGGTCTTTTGATCAACATCATAGCAATGCTCATTGTGCTTGTATCCCTTGTCTATCTGATAAACCTGATCCTTGGAGTCATTCCTCAGATTGGTGGTGAACCGGTCACGATCCAGAGGCTTCTTGGGATTATTATGGCGCCTTTAACATGGGTTATGGGCATACCATGGGCAGAGGCAAAGGTATCCGGGAGTCTCATGGGGGTAAAAACCGTGCTTAATGAACTAATCGCATACCAGAATCTGGCGTCGCTGGGTAAGGGAGTTTTATCAGATAGAAGCCGTATAATAATGACATACGCCATGTGCGGTTTTTCAAACCTGGGCTCCCTTGGAATAATGATAGGCGGAATGGGTGCAATGGCCCCTGAGCGGCGGAATGAGATAGTAAGCCTGGGTATGAAATCGATTATAGCCGGAACGCTTGCCACCTGCATGACAGGGGCTGTTATAGGGGTTATTTACTGATACATAAAAATTATTTCAATTAGTGCATCAGTCTGTTATATAGAGACACAGAACATACACATATTGGTAACAATACCTGTAAAAAGGAGGTTTTCAGCATGGCAGATCTAGCAGGAGCAAACGGACAAAGAAAAGAATTCAAGGTGGTCGGAAAGCCCAACATACCCGGCAAGTTATCCAAATCACTCGCAACAGGTATGGCAAAGTTTGGGGCAGATTATGTCTTCCCTGAGATGCTTCATGCCAAGTTTTTAAGAAGCCCCTATGCAAATGCGGCTGTTAAGAGCGTTGACGTAGCGGCTGCAAAAAAGATTCCGGGCGTTATCGATGTACTCACCTGGGAAGATGAGGAGCTGATGAACTTCGGTCGCAGCGGTGGAATGATGGGAGGAGGTTCCCCTGAGCCATATGTTGACCAGGTTGCCGATATGGAAGACGATGAGGTGGCTGTGATTGTTGTAGCCGAGTCTGAAGAGCTGTGTGAAGAGGCATTAAAGGCCCTTAACCCGCAGTGGGAGGTTCGCCCGCACATAGTAGACATACTCAAAGGGAGAAATGCTGATTTCCCCTTAATCAGGCCGAACAAGGGTAGCCAGGGAGGATTTTCAATGCGAAGCGGTGCACCTAATCCACCTCCAAAAGGCAATGTCAATTTTTTTAATTCAAACCGTGGTGATGCAGAGGCAGGTTTCAGGGAGGCTGACCACATAATAGAATATGACTTTAATATGCCGGCATTCAGCGGCCATGTCCCAAACCCATACGCATCGGTTGCCTACTGGTATGATGACCCGCGGCACAACCCGGATCAGAAAAGCCTTCGTATAGAGGGTGCTGTCTGGACAGCAAATCAGGGAAAAAATGCAGTAGGTGGAATGTACGGGCTTCCCCCTGAAAAGGTGACGCAGGAGGGCTATTTCCAGGGAGGCAAGTACTGTGACTGGGGTTTCAGGAAGGTACAGGAGATCACCCCGCTCCTTGCAAAAAGGGCAGGAAGGCCTGTCAGGATGGCCATTGGCAGGAATGAGATGTATGATTTTAATATGAACCAGCGTTTTTGCCATATAAAGGTGGGGTTTAAAAAGAATGGGCTGATCACGGCTATTGATGACTTCTCCATTGCAGATGCAGGTGTACCCCCTGTCTCTACCCTTGGCACAAACGGTGATCATGGTTACGGCCCATATTTCACAACAAAGTGCCTTAATATAAAGCAGTCCATGGAGGTGGTGAACAGCAACAGGGGCAAGATGTACACCAGCGGCCAGCACTGCCCATTCAATTGGGATGCCCTTACAATGGCAATACACCTTATTGCAGAAAAACTTGGCAAAGACCCGCTTGATATTGCCACGCTTAATCTACACGGTCCCACAGACTATACGGATACTAACCCGGTACCCAGTTATGATGCATGTGTGGCTGAGGCAAAAAAGCTGATGAACTGGCAATGGCACCCGACCGGAGGTAAAAAACTCGCTGATGGAAGGATGCACGGCGCGAGCTTCCGGTATCAGATGTGCCCGAGGCATTCCTTTTCAAGCTATCACTCAAAGCTTGAGTTAAAGAATGGCAGGGTGCGTATGGGTACCCAGGGCTGCTGTACAGGCATCTATGCAGTTGAAGGAAATGCAATGGTGGTTGCCGAAGAGCTTGGCCTCAAATATGAAGATATATTTATTGATTTTGACTACAACGAACCCTTTGCCCCTGTTGGTGGCGGGAGCGACGGAACAACTGCATCTGCCTGGGTTACAAAGGAGTGCGCCAATATCCTGAAAAAAAGGATACTTGAGGCGGCCATTGAGAATGCGAACAATCCGCAGCCAATGGGAGGCTTCGGCTTTGGCCCGCCGAAAAAACCTGAGCCAAGCCCGCTGAAAGGATATACCATTGACGATCTGGATATGAAGGACGGGAACGTATATGTCAAATCAGATGAAAGCAAATCGATCTCCCTTGCCAGCGCTGTAGGTCAGGCACACCTCTTTGCGACCTACCAGGGAAAACCGCCAACAGCCCTGTGGGCAACAGGCATGGGCAAATATCTTGACACCATGAATACGGCCATGTGTGAGGTGGCAGTTGATACGGAAACAGGTGAGGTGGAAATCTTACGCTTTGGTGTGGTTGCAGACCCGGGTAAGGTAATCAGACCAACTTCACTTGAAAGCCAGATAGAGCAGGTAATGGATTTCAGCACCGGATGCCAGTTACTGGAGGATTTTTTCTATGACGAAAAGACAGGGGTAAAGCTGAACGCAAATATGTTTGACTACAAGAAGGTTACCATGCTGGACATGCCCCGTGTGGAACAGAAGTTCCTTGAGACACAGGCAGGCAATGCGGCCTATGGCTCAAACGGCATCAGCCACTCGCTGGCTAATACGCATCTTGTCATATGTGCGATACAAAATGCCATAGGTAAATGGGTTGATCCGCCGGCCACACCTGACAAAGTTCTTAAAGCGCTTGGGAAGGCATAAATAAAACGGTTTACGGTTTGGGGTCTAAGGTTTACGGCACATCAAAATACCGAAGACCTTAGACCTTATACCGTAAACCTCTTAGTGAACTGCTATTTAGCAACCGGGTATATCTTTTCTTCTGCCTCATAACCTGATTTTACGCCGTATGGCAGCATGGCGCCAGGGGCCTCGATTTCATAGAGTTTGCCGTTTCTGATTTTGTAGATATGCATAGCAGCAAGGTTGAATTGCCCATAAGTGGTTTTGTTATCGGTTCCTGGTTTAGCATCTTTTGGCAGCCTTTTGGTGCCGTCATGTCTGAACATTGAAAAACCTACAGAGATCCCCTTCTGTACATCTGCAACAACCATATGCGGCCTGATCTCAGTGATATAGGAAAAGACACCGGCGCTCAGCTGGCCTTCACAATCCCTTGGTATGTTTCCAAAACCGCCAGTGGGCATTGCAGCACCGGGGGGTAAATCTTCAGGCTTTGGCGGTTTGCCGCCTGCTGTTGTCATACCGTTTTCATGACGTTCACACTCCTTTGCAAATGGCGCACGTGTGCCATCTTCTGAAGTAAGTGCGTCATAGTATGAGAACCCTATCTTTAAGAGATCTTCTCTAGTCATCTGCTCAGCCGCAGGTATATCCTCAGCAAAACCAGGGCGTGCCTTCTGCATGGTAGGCATAGAGCTAAAGGGCTGTTTACTCATTGATCCGCCACGCACTACAAGGTGCTCTGCCTCAGCGATCTTTCCGTCAACCAGTTTAATGCGTGCACCGAAAATAATATCCTTATTATTCTCTTTCATGACAACAAGAGTAGCTGCTGCCTGGGCAACAGGATCAGCGGCATAGATCTCAAAACCCTTGGGGCCTTCTGTTGCGGTTTCCCATAGTCCTTTTCCTACAGCCAGAAATTCAATACCCTTATCAGTGTTTTCTGTAAACTTCACCTTATCGGCAAATGGCAGGTCACCAGGTGTATGCTTTGCCAGCGCACCGATATATCTCTGCATGAGGTCAACCAGGCCCTGCCTGTCGTAATCCTTGGCAATCCTTAGCGACTTTTGCGAGCAAGCAATACCCATAATGGCAAGAGAAACAATTAACATTAAAGTAATAAACAACCGTTGTGTTTTCATTACAGCCTCCTTTCTTTGAAACCAGTTTTTATGATTGAATCAGAACTCCCTCTTTGCTTCTTTGAGCGGAGGAAGTATATGGAGTCAGGCGCAGCATGTCAATGTGTAATTTCGCCATATAAAACTATAAGCCCTGATGATAATACACCCTGAGGCTCTTCCCATCCGTAAACCTATGCCCTGCCCCCAATTGTAGAGGCGGTGAAAAATCCTTAAGGGGATCAGGGGATACTGACCTCTGGAGTTTCCAACAAATAAGAGATTTTACTTTGTCAGGGTTTCACGTATCGTCTCATATGGTTTATTCTGTATACGGCTAACTATATCAAATATGATGGTGCTGCGGTTTTGAGTCTCATATACAGGCATGTTTTCCCTGGTAATGTCCTCATGTTATCCTCTTTTAAACAGTTCATTCATTTCCCAACAAGGCTTGGGATGGCACAGGTAAAGACCCTTACGTATGATCCGCACTTGAACTCATTCTTAATTATCCCTTCTGCTGTTAAAAATCAATTACAGATCTCATGATCTGTGGATTACCTTGACATATCCTGCCTCCCCTGAGAATATGGCCGACTGAAAAATTTATCTCAAAGCAATAATTAAACCAAGGAGGCTCTATCCTAATGGCGGATCTAAAATCAAAATCAGAATATGAAAAGTATGCAATCAGGCAGCCTGACACGACCCTCTTTCCAAAAGTAAAGGGCCGTGAACCCATAATGACCTACCTGAACAACAAGCTCTTTCCGGGCGTGCCATATCATATAGACATGAGCTTTATCACCTCCATACCGGAACCGCATATTTTTGAACATGCAATCGATTATGACCGCATATACGTATTCTGGAGCACAGATCATAAAAATCCGCAGGTGCTTGGCGCAACAATAGAGTGCTACATTGGCGGATACAGGACTGAATTCAGTAATACAACAAGCCTGTTTATTCCGAAGGGGGTAAGGCTTGGCCCTGTCAACTGGCTCAAGGTAAATCGCCCCCATATCATGATGGAGTTTATACTCGGGACAGGTAACAGCTCTGTTTTAAAAACAAGCGGCATGTTTGAACCTAAAGATGCACTCCCCCAAAAAAGAGATGATATCAACTATGAGCAGTATGTAATAAGAAGCCCTCTGAGAGAGGCCGGTAACCCCATGCAGGGGCCATACAGGATGTATCCCACCATGACCTACATGAGTTCAAGGCAGTGTAAGGCCAACAATAACTACATAGAGTTCGGGTATGTTTGGGATATAGTAGAACCCCCGCTTCCAAGGATGACCCACCATAATTTTGACGAGATCGTGCTCCATTTTGGCAGCGACCCTGACAACCCGACCTCCCTTGGCGGGCACATGAGGTTTGATGTGGGCAGGGATAAACTTGAGTTTGATACCAACTACTGTATATGGCTTCCAAAGGGTCTGTCACATGGTCCGCTCATATGGTATGATATCAAAAAACCATTTATCGAAATGGCCATCATGCTTAATGCAGGTACAGTCGAAGAGTATGCAAAAGACGCCAATTTTGAGTTTGATGTAAAATAGGCATTAACATGCATTAACCGCAGCCCTGGTATAGTTTTCAAGAAAATAATCCAGGGATTCATGCTGGCTTTCTGTGAGCTCCTTGAACTGTATTCCACGCCTTCTAACAGAAACATCTGTCAGGTCCCTTGAATGATTCAGTACAATATCTGAAACAGTCCTGCATGGTATATCGTCCAGAACAAATCTCCTGTCAGAGGTCATGATAGAGTATTTTCCGTTTTCTACCATCTGGTTTTTTACACTGTAATATTTGAATGACATGCCCGACCTGCTAATATCTATCATGCTGTGCTTCTTTTCCGGTTTTGAGGCAGAGATCACAAAAATATCCTCTTTCATGGTAAACCTGTTATCAACCCTCCTCTCCTTTTTCCTTGCATCCAGCACCTTCTTAATTGCCTTTGCAAGGGTGGTTGTTCTGACAGGTTTTGTTAAAATTTCAAATATTGCCCTGTTCTTAAAATTAACAGGTGCAACCCTGTTATTGAAACCTGTACAGATAATAACGGGCGTATTTTCCCTGAGTTCCTGTATCCTTGCTGCAAGCATGTCGCCTGTCATCTTTGGCATGGTCATATCGGTTATCACCAGATCAAAGGCGTCGGGATTATCTTCAAATACCTCAATCGCCCTGCTGCTTTCAGTGAAGGCACTCACCCTGTAACCCAATTGCTCCATCATGATCTTCATCGTATCGGCGATCATGAATTCATCATCAACAAGCAGGATGCTCTCCTTTCCACCCTGGATATACTCAGGGTCAAGGGCAGGCTCACAATCCAGTACAGCGTCAATAACCGGGATGCGGATGGTGAAGACAGTTCCTTTGCCCACAGCGCTTTCGACCCTTATTGCACCGCCATGATTTTTAATTATCCCGTGCACTACGGCAAGTCCCATGCCAGTGCCCTTGCCCGGTTCCTTTGTGGTAAAATAGGGATCAAACACCCTTTTGATGATCTCTTCAGGTATCCCGTGCCCGGTATCTGAAATAGTTATCTCAACATAACGGCCCTGCGGAAGTTCGCCAAGATCTGCACATACATCGGAATCAAAAACCTTTGTATTAATGCCTATCTCAATTACCCCACCATCTCCATTAATTGCATGGGCCGAGTTTGTGCAAAGGTTGACCATTACCTGATTAAGCTGGGTCTGATCTCCCATTACAGCAATCTGTGAAGCGGTAAAATTTCTTTTAATTTCAATATTCGATGGCAGGCTTGACCTCATAAGCCTTAAAGATTCATCTATGCTTGATATCAGATCAATCGGTTTTTTCTCAGCGTCAGTGATCCTTGAAAAACTTAAGAGCCTGCTGACCATCTCTTCGGCCCTTGAGCTTGCTGTAATTATATTATTCAGGAACTGTCTTGCCTGGCTCTCTTTGGGGGTTATCCGCAAGGCAAGCTCTGTATTGCCAATTATTATACCTAAGGTGTTATTGAAATCATGGGCCATACCGCCTGCCAGTGTGCCTATGGCCTCCATCTTCTGTGACTGCCTTAGCTGAAGCTCAAGCTGATTTTTTTCTGACTGTATCAGCCTTTTTTCATCCTTTGATCTCTTGTGCCTTATCGCATTTTCAACCCTGATCATCATCTCTTCTGCGTCAAAGGGTTTTCTTATGTAATCCGAGGCACCCTTTCTTATTGCCTTTATGGCCGAATCCATGCTGATGTCACCGGTCATGATGATAAAAATGGTATCAAGATCAAGATCAATTACGGATTCCATTATTTGGAATCCGTTCATGACAGGCATCATCACATCAAGTATGGCCAGATCAAATCTTCTCTGATGCAAAAATTCCACGGCCTCAAGGGCATCATTGGTTACAGTAATGTCATATTCTTTTCTGCTCAGGACAGCCTTAACACTGGCAGCCACCACTGTATCATCATCAACGATCAATATCTTTGCATTCTGATCCATAAAAACCCCTCTGGTACTATTATGAAACAAAAAATCTGTTTTCCTTCCCGTAAACCTCAATCACCGGCAGATATCCTTTAAAAAATACCTACTTTACCGGTATAGTTATCTTAAAGCATGCACCCCTGTCGCTGTTATTATCAAAAGTTATTGTCCCGCCCATCCTTTTAACAAGTTCATAGACTATCAGTAATCCCAGGCCGTCATGATCGGCCTTTGTAGTGGATTGCTTTTTAAATACATTTGCCCTAAGGCTATCAGGTATACCAGGGCCATCATCGGATATGTATATCTCTACCTTTTCTCTTTCAGTATCTGCAATACCTGGCCTGTACTGCGTCGTAACTGTGATGTTACCCCCACCCGGCATTGCCTCGATAGCGTTATTGACAAGGTTGATTAAAACCTGCCTGAAGGCATCCCTGTCTATCATTATTTCAGGGATGTTATCTCCGGTCTGGACTGTTATGTTAACTTCAGGCCCGTTTGCCCTGCTGTTTCTTATGAGCATGATTGTATCTGAAATGATATCCTTTATGCTCGATGTGGATTTTACCTTTGTTTCATCAGAGGAGGATGATGATTTGAACTCCTTTAATAGCTTCGTGATACGGTTAAGCTCATCATCAATTATCTTTATCTCACTGCTCTCAACATTTATATCATCAAGTTTCATGTTGAGCACCTTGAGAAAATTCTTTATGGCACTGAGCGGATTATTTATCTCATGGATAAGCTTTCTCATCTGTATGGGATCTGAACCGTTTTTATTTCCGGATACGCCTGTTTCATTCTGAATCTCATCTTCAATAAGGCCTGATAGAATGGATTCAATAAGCCTCCTGATCCTCTGACCTGCCTCACCCTTAAAAACACCTGGAGTATTTACACCTGCAACAAGAACCCCTGAGGCCATGCCATTTCTGATTACAGGTACACAGTAAAGCCCCGCTGAATTCATGTAGTTTGATGCCTGGAGATCAAAAAGATCTGGCGCTGTATTATCCACCCGGTCAAGGGAGTTGATCTCCATGCCCATGAGAAATGAGGCAACTATTATACTCTCTTTTTCATCCAGAGAAATTACAAGGTCATTACTGAGAGAGGAGTTATCAGGCCATTTCAGGCTTACACCGTAAAGGGATTTTCCATCTGTACTTTTCCTGAAATAGAGAATTTCGTTTATCCCTGTAAGGGCATGTATTGCCTGTCCAATAACCCTTAAACGATCATTTTTATTTTCAGTCCTCCGTATCCTCTCTGCCATCACGGCAATCAGGGAATGAGCGCCAGTATCACCTTTCGATATCATTTCTATTGCTGTATCCGGCTGGTACACAGGCTCGCCTTTATTTAACCTTGGCTCGATACCGAGCTTCATCAGCCTGCTCTGTGCCTTCAGATCAGCGATTGAGATGAATTCATCCATCTGATTCGGTGAAAAATCGAACAATTCCTTTCCGGTTTCAAGATATCTCATGCGATCTTCACCATCTTTACCTTCAACCATACTGGAAAGATAGGCCAGCTTTACCAGCCTGTTTGCCTGCCTGATCTTGTTTAGCGGATGGTGATGATAAAAAATAGCATCAGCCAGAAATGGAAACGAGCCCCACCCTTCAACCATGCGGGCACCCAAAAAACAGTGGTTGATGCCGAGTGCATTTTCTTCAGACTGCACATGACCGCTGAAATCAATACTGCCTGATGTAATTATCCTGCTGTAAACTACCGGAAACCTTGCTGCAAGAACAACTGTGCCAAGGTTATGCAGAAGCCCTGCCATATAGGCGTAATAATGGGATGGATAGCCCGTTTCATCTGCTAACAGAAGAGCAAGGTTGGCCGCCCTGACGGCTGTATAAAAATTCTCAGCTGTAAAAGGGTGAATGCCTGTAGATTTCCTGATGATGCGACTCTGGTCTACATACTCCTTTAACAGGCCCGCAACAATATCATTCCCAATTATGCTTATTAGATCATTATTGCCCGCAATGGTCATACCCTGTTTTATAAATGATGAATGTGCAAAATTAAGGAGGTTGAACGTAAGTGCAGGACTTATTGCAATAAAGTCCCTGATCTCGTCATGGAAAACAGTGCCTGATATTTTCGCCCTGATAAGACCGTCCAGCACCGGGGGTTCAAGAGGCAGGAATGATCTCTCTCCTGTAATGGATTCAACAGCGCCTTTTGTTTCCCTGTTAAATGCTTTCCTACGATAATATATTGAGTTCCATTGAGTCATCCGGTGCTTCTTCATTCTATAACGAGTTAATCGATATATTTTTATGAACAAATAGTTCTTTTTCGAAATATTGCATCCGATCATGCATGGATACAGGGTTCATAGGACGCCTGTTTTTTTGGTCTATATCTCAATACACCTGTCTTGTCAACAAAATATAGGGTATTTACCTGGTTTTTATAACTATATATGGTAGTTAGATAATAGCATTTTAAAGAGCATGCTCTTTTATTACACTATAACTGCATTATCTTGACATTATTTTGATATAGTAAAAATAATAAAAAATTCCCTTAACCGGCAGGGATAAGGGAATTTTTATTTAAATAAGCAAAAATCTGTCTATCTATTCGTATTTCAATGTAGGGCCGGCTGTAAAATGCATTATCGGTCTTTTCACATTTTTGATAATCAGAGGGCCGTGTTCTATGCCTGCAGGTATGAATGAGGCAAAGCTTTCAGTTATGTTATAGGTCTTGCCATCTATTGTGAATTCTATTTCAGCTCCAAGATCATAGATATTGTCATAGTTGTACCCGTAAAACCCTATCATCTCACCCCAGGCATGCTTATGGGCCTCGACCTTTCTGACCCCTTTTTTAAATTCATCACCCGGTACAATCCACATGGCCTCAGTGTAGAAATCCGTATCAGGAATAACATCTGCATCAAGGTGGGCTATACCCCTGAAAAGTCGCGGATCCATCTTTGGACGGAAGGACGGGTACTCAATATTAGGTTTATCCGTCATAATAAAATACCTGGCATATTTCTTTTCGGACATTATGACTCCTTTTATATAGTTAAGGTTGAAATATTAACCCTTTTAATATGGTTTTATGAATATATCTGGCCCGGGCCAACAGTATAGTGAAATATCGGCGATTCAATGGTACTCAGTGTCTTTAAGGGGCAATGGACAACACCGGCAGGTATATAGACCATAAAACTCTTGTCCAGTATGAATTTTTCATCCTCCATCCAGAACTCTACAGTAACGCCCAGATAGCTTGGATCATCAGGATTGCAGCCAAACATTGTAAGCACCTCTGAAAATTCATGTGCATGGGCAGCAACACCTGCGGCCTTTTCAAGCTCTTCCCTTGATAAAATGGGTTTTGGTCTCTGATCCCTGAAAGTCTGGGGCCATATCCATGTGCTCTCCGCATAAAAGGCGCCTTTGATCACTTCACTGTCCATCCAGTTTATATGTTCAAGTTCAAGACGGTACCCGTCTTTATCGTATCCTCTGCCTATTACCTGGTCTCCCTTGTAGTCGGGCATTTTTTCAATATGCTTCAGATCGGTACTGATGTAGGGGCCATATTTTGAATTTGCCATCTGGATCATCTCCTTCTGGAAATACCTGAAAGGCGTCTCCGGTTAAATTTTCATCTCCGCTTAAAACGAAAGGGTGTGATTATATTGATCAGGGTATACTGTGTCAAGTAATTTTGTACATTTTTTCTATACTTTTCAGTATGTTAGAGCGAACTATAAAATACGGAATGGTTCAGTCAGAAGAACTTCCTGTCCACCATTTTAAGGCAGACAGAAAGTGATGAGAAAGGTTAACCCAGGATTGCCTTCAGATCATTATCAGGCGTTGTAATAGGCATGATATTGAAGTTTTTTACCAGGACATCAAGGACATTCGGGGTGATAAAGGCCGGAAGTGATGGCCCGAGCCTGATGTTCTTTATCCCCAGGTAAAGCAGTGTCAGCAGAATTGCGCATGCCTTCTGTTCATACCATGAGAGGATCATGGAGAGCGGGAGGTCATTAACCCCGCAGTTAAATGCCTTTGAAAGGGCGACTGCTATCTGTATGGCGGAATATGCATCATTACACTGGCCAACATCAAGTAACCTTGGTATGCCGCCTATATCTCCAAGCTTTTTATCAAAGAACCTGAATTTACCACAGGCAAGGGTAAGTACAACACAGTTGGAAGGTACCTTCTCGACAAATTCGGTATAGTAATTCCTTCCTGGTTTTGCGCCATCACATCCGGCAACAAGGAAAAAATGTTTAATTGCCCCGCCCTTTACAGCATCGATCACCTTACCTGCAACACCCATAACCGTATTGCGCGCAAACCCGCACATTACAGTACCTTTGTCCTCATCCTGGGTAAAACCCGGCATCTCAAGGGCCTTTTTAACAACTGCGGAAAAATCGAAATTATTAACATGTTTTACCCCTGGCCATCCCACAAGCCCTGTTGTAAAGATATTATCGGTATAACTTTCCTGCGGCTTCTGGATGCAGTTTGTTGTCATAAGGATTGCGCCCGGGAATGCGGCAAATTCCTTTGCCTGATTCTGCCATGCAGTGCCGTAATGGCCATAAAAATGGCTGTATTTCTTGAGATTCGGGTATGCATGGAGAGGCAGCATCTCACCATGGGTATAAACATATATTCCCTTCGCCTCTGTCTGTTTCAGGATTGTCTCCATATCTATAAGATCATGACCTGAAACAAGGATTGCCTTGCCCTTTTTATGGCCAAGGGGAACAGTAGTGGGTACCGGATGACCAAATCTGGTTGTATGGCCCCTGTCAAGGAGTTCCATAGCCTTGAGGTTTACCTCACCGCATTTAAGGGCAAGGCCCACCCAGTCATTGAGTGTAAGATTTTTATTGAGCATTGCAGCAAGACCCTCATGCACATATGCATAGACCGCTTCATCTTCTTCTCCCAATAGATGCGCATGATCCGCATAGGCGCATAATCCCTTTATTCCAAAAAGGGTGGTATGCTGAAGAGAAAGTATATCCGGGTTGATGGATGCGTCAGATTTCAGGCCGACGCTTTCACCCTTTGCCACGAGCTCATTTATGGAATCCGGAGGATTATATGTTGCGGCCGCTTCCGTAAATGAGCTCTTACCGCCTGCCGCTGATACCTTCTTTTTCAACTGCTCTCTCAGCTCTGCACACCTTTTTATAAGTTTTACGAACCTGGCGCTGTCAAAATCCACATTAGTCAGTGTGGAAAATACCGCTTCACAGGTAAACACATTGACATCACGATCACTGATGCCCAGCTTTCTTCCTTCTACTGCGTAAAGTGATAACCCTTCCAGCATGTAGATCAATAGATCCTGCAGTGCAGCAACATCCGGTTGCTTACCGCACACACCTATCTTTGTACATCCTTCACCCTTTGCTGTCTGTTCACATTGATAACAAAACATAATAAATATCCTCCTTGATAAAAGTTAATTGGTATTTCTTATTTTTGCTTGATAATAATCACAAACAGGAAACGGAACATTGACCTATGTCAATTAACTTAAAATTTTTTAAAAAATACATGCCTGAATTTTAGATATTTGTAACATGGAAAAAAATAACAGCGAAATTTAGAACATCATATAATTTTTACCATATCCGGGTAAAGCCCTAATTTGTGCAAAATCAATATATTTCTATATGAACATATTTTTCTTTTGAAATATTCATCATTTTGTTATCTTCTTTTATCATCCTGAAAATGAAAATAATAAATTATGGGCCATAGATGGGACAGAAAAAAGCATTAGTTGATACGAAAGAGAAAAAAAATTCAGAAAAGCGGCTTATCCACATGCAGAAGATGGAGGTAATGGAGACCCTTTCAAACGGCATTGCCCATGACTTTAACAACATCCTGTCGGGCATAGTCGGGTATTCTGAAGTGGCCTTGACTATGGTTGAAAATGATGCACAGGTAACAAATGTTATTGAAAGAATACTGGAGGCATGTAATCAGGGCAAAACACTCATCGAACAATTAATGTCATTCAGCAGGCAGGACTGGCAGGCAGGTGATGAAGAGCCCATGAGAATTGCGTCTGTTATTAATGAGGTCATTACACTTCTTAAGGTTTCACTCCCCACAAATATCGGGATAAGGGAAAATATCACTCATGATACGGCCATTATATATGCCTCGCCGGCCATGATGCATAAGGTCATCATGAACCTCTGTACAAACGCCATCCAGGCGATGAAGGGAAAAGGTGGAACCCTTTCCATCGAACTAAAAGATATAGAAATTGACCGGGCATCTGCCGAAAATCTCAATATCCTTAAGGGAAGCTATATAATGCTTTCAGTCAGTGACACTGGCACGGGGATTACTTCTGACATCAGGGACAGGATTTTTGACCCCTACTTCACCACAAAGGAAAAGGGAGAAGGCAAAGGACTGGGTCTTTCACTCGTGTACGGCGTAATAAAAAATTATAAGGGTGCTGTAAAGGTAAACAGTATCCCTGGCACAAAAACCACCTTCGATATCATTTTGCCTCGGATTGGAATTGAAGACCTCAGCTAGTCATTATAAAAAGGGGTTTCATCTCAAAGCTTTTGTACTGCGGTCTGAGCCTTTTCTTGTCATAGTGTTTTTCAACATCAACAACCTTTTTTGAACTCGTTATCACGTCAATGGGCATATTGTCATACCTGCCGTTTTTAAGTACAACAATCCTGCCGTGTATCTTGTCCATTATAAGATCAAGTGCCAGATTCCCATATGCCATAGGGACAATCGAGTCAATTGCATCAGGATCACCGCCCCTTACCAGATAGCCCAGTTTCTGGCTGATTGTATCGATTATACTGCCGTTATTATACTTGGCCGATCGTTCCCTTAACTCTGACGAGACAAGATCGCCTATACCACCCAGCTTCTTATGACCGTATGCATCTGTCCTGGCCTCCTGAAAAGTCATCTCACCCCCTTCAAACATTGCACCCTCAGAGACGAGCACAACAGAGTAGCGGCTAGGGTTATGTTTACGGTCTTCAGTCAGGAGCTGGGTGAGCTGCTCTATATCAAATTTATACTCCGGTATTACGCAGCGGTTTGCCGCCCCTGCCATTGCAGGAAGCATTGCAGTAAAACCCGCATAGCGGCCAAATACCTCTAACACAAGAAACCTTTCATGTGACCCTGCTGATGTGCGCAGGCTGTTTGTAATTGAAATGGTACGGGTTACACAGGTGCTGAACCCTATGCAGTAGTCAGTGCCGGGCACATCATTATCCATTGTCTTTGGTATTGCGACTATCTTTACCCCTTCCTGGAATAATCTTACACCGTAACTTAAGGTGTCGTCACCACCAATAGGTATGAGGTAATCAACCCCGAGAAAATCCAGGTTTTTTAGGACATCAGGGGTAAGATCATTCATATCTGAGGTATATTTATCCTTAAGGTGGGGCGGCACACCCCCTTTTTCCACATGACTGGGCCTTGTTCTTGAGGTATGCAGAAATGTCCCTCCTGTTCTTCCCGCCTTATTTACAATCTCTTCGGTAAGCATCTGAAAGTGGTCTGAATTATCGGCATCCTTTTCAGGATTAATCCCTATTATGCCCTGCCATCCGTGACGGATACCTATAACCTGATACCCCTCTCTTATTGCCCTGATTGTTATGGCCCTGATTGCAGGGTTAAGACCAGGTACATCCCCACCGCCAGTAAGTATTGCAATAACGCCTTTTTTATTCGGGTTTTTTGCCATTGTTCCCCCCTTTAAAAGCAAATATTGACAACATTGTAAAAAGGTAACTTATCACGCAAAGCCGCAAAGAACACCAAGAAAAACAATTCATTTTAAGTAGTCACCTTTGTGACTTTGTGTCTTTGTGTGAGATTCGGCTTTTTTACGAAACCATCAATATTGACTAAAATACTACTGCCCCTGAACTGCCTCTTCTCTCCGCACAACTATATATTGCATGGTAAACTTGCCATTGGAACCGTTTTCTATTTTTATCTTGTTATCAAGGTCAAGATTAACCAGCATCATGCCGCTTTCATTGATATTATCGAGAGGGACCTTGTCTGTATAAACAGTAGATATCTCATTCAGCAACAGGCTCGGGCCGCTCAAAATAGCAATCTCCGGTTTGAATGACACACTGGAAATAAGGATATCATCAGACTTTCTCCCTTTCCAGTCTGCCTGAACAGGGACATTTTTCTTTGAATATCTGTCAAGAGTGACATCAATTGATGAAGGGGTAGTGTTTCTTAAAAAGACACCTGGCGGAAGGGAAATATTGTCATTTGTTATATAAAAAGGATTTTTTCCGATCTCACTGTTACTCAGATCAATGGCAACCTTTACATTCCCAGGGGTAAGGTTCTTTAAAAGTGTCCCTGAACCATTCAGGCTGAGTGAAACCGTTTTAGCTGATGTCTCAAGCAGTATCATGTCCTGTTTACTGCCGGTATATTCAACCGGCACCTCAAGGGTTATAATGGTATCAACACCCCTTGTAAAACTCAGCCAGATTGCGGTAATTAATACGATTAAACCAACAGCAACGGCTACAAGTTTCATCCTTTCTTTCCTGTAGCCGGATCTCTTTTCATCAACTATACCCAAGTGCTTTTTGATACGACCCGAAAGCTCTTCCTCTGTATATACAGTAAAGATATCCCCTGATTTTGCCATGGCAACATTCTTTCTTTCCTCGGACGATACTATTATAAGGGCATCCGTGTTTTCGGAAAGACCGGCTGCCGCACGGTGACGCATACCGTAATAGGAAGGAAGATCCTTTCTGTGAGACAAGGGGAGAACCGCCCCCACCTGCATGATCCTGTTTCCCTGAATAATAGCTGCACCATCATGTACCGGGTTTTCATGCCAGAAAACGCTGAGTATCATCTCCTTTGAGATCGAGCCATCCCATTTAATACCGCTGTGTACAGAGTCATTTATATCCTCCTTGCCGGGGATGACCATAATGGCCCCTGTACCCTTTTTTGCCATCTCAAATATCGCCTCTGTGACTATATCCACAGGGGTTTCAACATCATGGTGACGGGTTTCCCATAACAGGGCCCTGATATTTTTAGCCTGAAGAACAGTCCTTATCTCATTTCTGAAAATAACAATTATTATGATAGCAGCTACCGCGGTAAAACCCTGAATCGCCCAGCTCGTGACTATCAGACCCACTTTTAAGACGATTGCCTGAAAGATCAATAAAACACCTATTCCCATGAGTACACGGAGTACATTTGTTCCTTTAAACAGGACATAGAGCCTGAAAAGTATGTAACTCATAATCAGGATATCCAGAATATCCCGCCATCTGTATATAAAATCGTGTGTCATCATAATCAGTCTGTTATACTGAATCTTATTGTTGTAAGGATATTATCTTCAGCATCTGTAATCTCCACTCGCCACGGACCTTTATCACTTTCCCTCAAATCTATCCTGCTGTATGTTGCAAAACTCGGCGGTTTTATTGAAAGCTTCTTTGGTTTTGGATTTATTAATACATCCTTAAAGTAATATTTGTGAAAGATATAGCCTTCCCCATAAACAGGTTCGAAATAGTTATAACAGAACAGTCTCTCTTTACCTGCTGAAAAAGCCACACCCTCATAAACAGGTTTTTCTTTAACAACTTTCTCACAGAGAACAGCCTTCTTTAGCACGGGTGGTGGAACTTTCAATACGGGTGCTTTTTCTTCTGTAAAACAGGGCAAACAAAACATTACAGCCAGAACAGAAACAATTAAAGTAAGCCTTGCTGCCCCGGTATTAAAAACATGAAACCCCATCACCTTTTTTTCAGGTATCTCTTTTCTGCCTCTTTTAAACATTATTTCACCATCATCACGGGACAGGGTGCAAGGATTCCAACCCTGTAACTGATAGTTGCCCAGCCGTCACTGGTATCCATTTCATTCAGTTTATGGGAACTCAGGATGATCAGGTCTATCCCTTTTGAGGTTGCATATTTTACTATTTCATGGACACGCCTGCCATATATTATGTCCGTGTGGATTTTAATATTCTCGGTCTCATATCTTCTTGCTATTTTTGCCATATTCTTTTCTGCACGGGCAGCAATTTTATCATAAAATTCCCTGAACTCATCCCCCTCATCGTCCTCAATGGTCTCAACCACATGCAGAAGGGTTATTTGGCAGGGCTTCCCCTTTCCCATTCCTGTTGCTATTTCAATTGCCTTCAGGCTCTTTTCCGTCAGATCGGTTGGCACAAGGATATTTCTGAACATATCTATTTTCTCTCTTATGGTTTGTTTAAAGGAGTTATAACATATATGTATGCCCATAAACAATAATTTTTCCTTTGAAATCCTGTTACATAAGGTTTAAATAATAAAAAAATTTAAGGATAGATGTCCAGACCGGCCTTAAAGGATCAATTTTTATTAATATGACTATAGTTAACATGGTAATGGAGGACTAATGGAATCCACTCTGAAAATACTATTTGTTGCGTCCGAGGTAGTCCCTTATGCAAAAAGCGGCGGTCTTGCCGATGTCGCAGGGGCTTTGCCTCTTGCCCTTGCGGAGGAGGGCATGGATGTAAGAATTGTCATGCCCCTTTATCCTTCTGTCAAAAAGGTCATGCTTGATAAGACCCCTGTAATTGAAAAAATACCTGTACCTCTTGGCGATCTGCAACTTGCAGCGAAGGCATTCGTGACCAGATCAAGTAAAAGGGTTCCGGCCTATTTTGTTCACAGAGAAGACCTTTTCAGCAGGCCCGGTCTTTATGGCAGCACTACCTACGATTATTACGATAACCTTGAACGTTTCACCTTTTTCTGCCACGCGGCATTAAGGACCGCCCGTGATCTGGGCTTCAGGCCCGATATAATTCACTGTCATGACTGGCAGACCGGCCTGATACCTGCCCTGCTTAAAGGCCCCTATAATGAGCAATTCTTTAAGGGGACATCTACCCTCTTCACCATACACAATATGGGTTACCAGGGGGTTTTTCCCGGGCACAAACTTAATGTAACAGGGCTTAAAGGTATAGATTTTTATCACCAGGAAGGGCTTGAATACTGGGGCAACATTAGCCTTCTGAAATCCGGCATAGTCTACGCTGATGCTGTAAATACAGTCAGTCCGACCTATTCGGAAGAGATCTGCATGAGGGAGTTTGGCCTCGGCATGGAAGGAGTTCTTGCCAATCGAAAGGATACACTTTCAGGGATATTGAACGGTGTGGACTATGAGATATGGGACCCTGAAAAGGATAACCATATCCCTAAAAACTATTCCCTGAAAAATTTGACAGGTAAGAACCTCTGTAAAAAGGAACTCATAAAGGAGATGGATCTTGACCCATCACTTTTCGAAAAACCCATTTTGGGCATGGTGTCGCGGCTCGATAAACAGAAGGGGCTGGACCTGCTTCTTGATATAATCGATAGGTTAATAGCCCTTGATACCGGCCTGGTACTGCTTGGGTCAGGAGACCCGGGCATTGAAACAGCCCTTGCAGAAGCGAAAAAAACACATCCCGGAAAGATAGGTATAGGCACAGGTTTTAATGACCCGCTTGCACACCGGATAATAGCGGGGAGCGATATCTTTCTTATACCATCAAGATATGAACCCTGCGGCCTTACACAGATGTACGCCCTCAAATATGGCACAGTGCCTGTTGTGAGGGCAACCGGGGGGCTGAATGACACTGTATCTTCATATGAAAAAGGGATGGGAAACGGCTTCAAATTCACAGGCACAAACCCGGAGGAACTCCTTTCATGTATCAAACAGGCAATAGAGTTCTATAAAAACAAAGCAGAATGGAAAAGGATTGTTACAAACGGTATGAAGGAAGATTTTTCATGGAAAAAGTCCGCAGGCAGATATATCGAGCTTTACAGAAGATTAAAGGAACAGCAACAGATGCCTGAGTAACATCAGTCAGAAAGGAGCCTGCCCGGTATAATACCCTTTTTCCCGAACCTTTCATTTACCGAGTCTATTGCCCGGTTGAGGTTTGTGGCCTTTTCCTTTTTTTCATCATGGGAAAACAATAGCATCTGCCCTCCGGTATCCCCGGACTTTAATCCGGATACGGAAACACCCAGTAGCCTTACCGGCCTTGTACCGGCCTCTGTTTTCTTAAGCAGTTCACGGACAGTAGCATACAGGATCATACCGTCCTCTGTATAATCATCCAGGGTAAAGGCCCTTGTTGCAAGGGTGAAATCACTGTATTTCACCTTGAGGTTAATAACCTTTGCCTTAAGGCCCATATGCCTCATCCTTTCGGCTGTCTTCATGGAGAGTGCAAGCAGATATCTTTCAACAATCTCAATATCGTTTATATCATTAAAAAAGGTCTCTTCATGACCTACGGATTTTGCATCATGTCCTGTCTCTACTTCCCTGTCATCAATACCTGATGCCATGAACTGCATTCTTAGGCCGTTTTTACCGAAAATTCTTTCAAGGGTCTTAACCGGAAACAGTCTCAGCTCTTTGAATGTCTTTATGTTATACCGTTCAAGCTTATCCTGTGTCACCTTTCCTGCGCCCCACATCCTTGATACAGGAAGGGGATCGAGAAATGCAATCAACCCTTCAGCGGTAACAACAGTGAGTCCATCAGGCTTGTTTATGTCAGATGCAATTTTTGCAACAAACTTTGAGGGTGCTACACCGGCAGAGACCGTAAGACCTGTTTCATCCAATACAGTCTTCTTTACAAGTTTTGCTACAGCTACAGGTTCGCCCAGAAGTCTTTCAGTGCCTGTTATATCAAGAAATGCCTCATCAATGGAAAGGGGCTCAACAAGGGGTGTAAAACGGCGGAATATGGCAAATATCCTGTCAGAGAGTTCTTTGTATCGTGCCATCCTTACCGGTAAAAAAATACCGTGAGGGCAGAGTTTTATGGCCTGAGCTATTGGCTGTGCAGAATGCACGCCATACTTTCTTGCCTCATATGAGGCAGAAGAGACTACACCCCGTCTGCTGTTACCCCCGACAATAACTGGCTTTCCTCTGAGGGCAGGGTTATCCAGTATTTCCACTGACGGATAGAATGCATCCATATCAAGATGGATTATGGTTTTTATATTTTTGTGATCTTTATCCATATAGCCTGTTGTTCAGTATTTTTGAAAGAATCATACCATCCTTTTTCGACCTTTCTTATAACCGTTTACAATATACTCAGAATGATAAATACAAAGCAGATGGCTGCATACATATTACCCGAAAGGCAATCAGGGTAAAAGGCTTAAAATAAATTTGGAAAACATTTTAGCAAATTATATCAAGCTCTTAAGATGTCGATTATAGCAATGGCATACCCTTTGCTTTATATAAAGTCAACTGACAACAAACAATTTATGGAGGTATAAAATGAACACGATAAAAAAGATAGCAGGAATCACATTGATAGTTATGGCAGTAACACTCCCCGTCTTTGCACGGGGGACGGGATTCGGTATGGGTTTCGGGCCAGGGCCTGACTATGGCTGCTATAACTGCGGCAACCGTCTTACAGGAGAGGAACAGGACAAGATGGATGCACTTATTAAGGGCTTTGAAGACAAGACAGCCGGCGTTAGAGATGAAATCACCAAGAAGCAGATTGATCTTAATGCGGTCATAGAGAGTGATGAACCTGACCTGAAAAAGGCAAAGGCCATCCAGAAGGAAATAAATGATCTCCAGGCAAAGATCAGCGACGCCCACCTTGAATTTATCATTGAGGCAAAAAAGATAAACCCTGACATGGGGTTTGGCAGAGGCTCAAGGATGGACAGGGGCATGAGGGCAGGAAGAGGAATGGGTAGAGGCAGGTAAAATCAGGGGATAAAACAAAGGCGAAGGGCGCAAGGTACAGGGAAAACCCTTCATTAATAGTACACATTAAATACCTTTATTATAAAACCTTGTATATTTTGCACCCCGTAGAGACGGGTTTAAAACCCGTCTCTACATTTGTTATTCCATCCTAAATCAGTTCTCGGTAAAGATAGACATTAGATCCACAGGTTTTTCGAGCAGCATCTTTGCCCCGTTATCAACCAGTTCATCCTTTGTCCTGAATCCCCATAAGACACCAACCGGGTACATCCCGGCGGCAACAGAGGTTTTCATATCTACGCCGGTGTCTCCAAGGTAAAGAAACTCTTCCGGAAAGATGCCAAGTTTATCAGATATCTCTATTGCCCCGTGAGGATCAGGCTTGGGGTTTTCACCGGGCATATGGCCCAGCACAATATCAAATCTGCTGAACGGCAGTAACTCCTTAACGCACTGCAATGTGGAATCATGTGGTTTGTTTGAAAGGACATTAAGCCTTAAACCCTGTGATGCGAGTGCATCAATCAAATCAATAATACCATCATATGGTGTGGTATTATTCTTCCAGTTTTTCGCATATTCGTCACGGTATTGATCAATAAATCGCTTCACAGTTTCATCATCACTCATAGATACAGGGAGTGCGCATCTAACAAGATGTTCCACCCCTTCACCGATCATATACTTATATGCTTCAATCCCATGCATCGGGAGCCCGTGTCTACTAAGCACATTGTTCATGGATTCTGCCAGATCGGTTAGTGTGTCAAGCAGTGTCCCGTCAAGATCAAAAATAACAGCCTTAAACATAGAAAATCCTCCTGCTGTTTTTAATCAATATTTCTGATGAAAGGCAATAAAAATTATTCCCGGTCTTCGATTAACCTTGCGCCTTGTGCCTTGCGTCCAGTGCCCTGCGCCTTGCGCCCTATATTCATTTGACATGGCTCATCATGATATCTATATTAGCCTGGAATTTGGAAAAAAAGGGAGTTTTTCATGTTTGATTTTTTAGAAGAAGGCGAAGGGATGCACCACGAGGGCTATTGTATCAGGCCGCCAAGCGAGGCATACAGCATCCTTTTACAGGTCACCTTAGGCTGTTCACATAATAAATGTACCTTCTGCGGGACTTTCGCGGATAAGCCCTTCAGGATAAAGGATGATGAAACTATCCTTTCTGACATAAAATATGCATCGAGGTATATGCAGCAGCAGGATAAGCTATTTCTTATGGATGGCGATGCCCTTATTGTTCCACAGAAACGACTCATGTGGATACTTGATAAAATAAAGGAGCATCTTCCCTGGGTAAAAAGGGTCGGGGCCTATGCAAACACAAAGGGCATTAAGTTAAAAACCCTGGAGGAACTCATAGCCTTAAGGGAAAATGGCCTTGGGATATTGTACCTTGGTGTTGAGACAGGCGATGATGAGGTTCGAAAAAAGATCCTCAAGGGCTCAACAGCAAAAGAGTGCATAGAGATGGGCAGAAAGGCAAAGGAGGCAGGGATAAAACTCTCTGTTACTGTGCTCCTTGGCATAGCAGGCAAAGAAAAATCCCTTGAACATGCAAGATTAACCGGTGAACTCTTAAGCGCAATGGACCCTGATTATATCGGGGCCTTGACAGTAATGTTTGTACCGGGCACACCGCTTTATGATGAACATGAAAGGGGCGCATTTGTGCTCCCTGATGAGCTTGGGCTTTTAAGAGAGCTTAAAGAGATGATCCTCGATACCAACATCACAAGGGGGCTCTTCTTTTCAAACCATGCATCCAATTATCTCCCTGTAAGGGCAAGACTACCAAGAGGTAAACAGGAGGCAATAGACCAGATAGATACGGCTCTCAAAGGGAGTGTGAGGTTAAAACCTGAATGGATGAGAGCGCTGTAAATAAACTCATTATTTTATATGCCTTTGCTGAATGCTGAACGCTAATGGCTGACCGCTTTAATCCAAAAACAACAGTTTTTGGATTAAATTATCTTCTTCCTTTTGAACCAGATGAGCATAAGTATCCCTGCAACAGCCATCAATATCAAGATGGCCGGGTATCCCCATCGCCAATGGAGTTCAGGCATATGATCAAAATTCATACCATAGATGCCTGCCAGAAATGTGAGAGGGATAAAAATCGTGGCTATAACAGTGAGCATCTTCATTACCTGGTTCATTCGGTTGCTTACTGATGAAAGAAACAGGTCCATCATCCCTGAAACAAGGTCCCTGCAAGTTTCAATGGTATCAATAACCTTGATTGTATGATCATAGATATCCCTGAAAAAGATCTTTGTTGTTTCATTAATGAGGTATGATTCGCCTTTTTCAAGCCTTCCTGTAATCTCCCTTAAAGGCCATACAGATCTTCTTAAAAAAATAAGCTCACGTTTCATATTATGAATTTCCTGGAGCATTTCATGTTCAGGGTAACTTAACAGATCCTCCTCAATTTCCTCTAACTTTTCTCCGATCTTTTCAAGAACCGAATAATAGCTGTCAACAAGGGAATCCAACAGTGTGTACATCAGATAATCGGGGCCCATTTTCCGAATACGGCCCCTGTCTTTTCTGATTCTTTCTCTGACAGGATGAAAAACATCTCCGATATCTTCCTGAAATGAAAGCACGCAATTGTGCCAGAGAATAAGACTGATCTGCTCAAACCTGATTTTGCCATCATCAGGTTCAAGGTAAAACATCTTTGCAACTATAAAAAGGTAATCCTCCAGATCATCGAGTTTTGGTCTCTGTTCAGTATTAAGGATATCTTCAAGAACCAGAGGGTGTATGTTAAATTGCTGCCCAATCTTATTTATTATCTCAGTATCATGCAGGCCGTCTATATTTAACCATGTTATGCCCGACCTTTCTCTGTACTGAATGCATTCATCTATAGATTCAAGCTCCTTTTCCTCCACCCTCTCTTCATCATAAAAAATAAGGCTGAGCCTGACTGAATCGAGTCTTTTCTCTCCTACATGGAGTAATGTACCAGGAGGAAGGCCCGCCTTTTCTGAAACCTTTTTTTTTAGAAACGGCTCCACCTTCAGACTCCCTTTTGTTCATTATTATTTACACCTATTGTTAAAGGCCTTGCCTTATCTCCTGCAAGGTATACCGTCTGGGTCGGGAAGGCAAAATCAATCCCCTCTTCATTGAAACGTCTGAACAGCTCCTTATTGAACCTTTCACTAAAGTCCATATAGGCCCAGTAGTCTGGCGGATGATACCAGTATATGGCCATTATGTTCAGGGAATCTGCATTCAGTTCACTCAGGTACACCTTAGGTGGAAAGTCCCTGTGCATGCCTTCATGATTATCAAGTATCTCCTTTACTATCTCGATTGCCCTGTCCAGTTTGTGAGGGGGAGTATCATATGTTACAGTGATATTTACTATCCTTTTGATATGAGTGCGCTTTCCGATGTTTGTGATTATTTTATTAGCCAGTTCACCGTTGGGAATGGTTATGAGATGGCTGTCAAGTGTCCTTATCTTTGTTGACCTTAAACCCACGGTTTCAACAACACCATCATATCCATCAATAACTATCCGGTTTCCTATCTCAAATGGTTTATCGATGAACAGAACAACAGAACCAAAAAAATTCTTCAAAGAGTCCTGTGCCGCCAGAGCAACCGCCAGACCGCCTATGCCAAGACCGGCTATAATTGATGTTATTGGTTTATCACTCAGGGTCTGGGCGATCTGTACCAGAACAAGGATGACTATTGTTACCCTCAGGCTCTTCCTTATGATGGGAGACATCATATCATCAAGGGTGTTTTCTGTATTGAGGGCAAATCTGCGAAACCAGTCAGCAGGTATCTCTGCAAGCCAGTAAAGGAAATACCCTATGGCAATTGTTAGCAGTATAGTACGGCTTACATGAGAAACGTGCCCTATTGTTGACTGGAGATCAAGCAGCGCCAGACCGGCTGAAATACCAATGGATGCAAACAGAAATACTGCACTTTTTGCCAGGGCATCAAGTGTTGTCGCTGCTAACAAGCGCTGCTGTATCTTCATCCTGTCACTTGACCTGTTTAGAATAACCTTGGCAGTCCTGCCTATAAGCAGTGAAAAGAGGATTATTGCAAAAAACACCATGATCCTCCAGATGCTGGTGCCGGCAAACTCACAATTCAGTATTGAATCCATTTACCCTCCTTAGGTTTTTAAAAGCCTAATTCGCAAAAAAATAACCCAGTGTAAACATCAAGGCCCTGTCTGTCTTCTTTCTACCAGGCGATGGTGTATTATCCCAGTCAAAGTTGTATTGCAGTGATGCATTTAAATTGGTAAAGATAGGGATACGGACACCGGTTTTACTCTTTATAAACATATCGTCAGCCTCTTCAAAACTCCCGAATCCTTCATGGAAATGGAATAGCTGGAAAACCTTGTTATAAAAAAATTTGTCATAACTAACGGCCCATCTGCCTGAGGCGTATTCCTCATCTGCAATCGTCATATGATCTTCTGTAACATAGTTTATGCCTGCCTCAACATATAGATTTTCCAGGGGCGTTTCAAGAAACTGATAACCGGAGCCAAGACCGTATAATGACCTCAAGTTCAGATCCTGGAATTTGTCCTTTTCAAACTGTCCGTTACCGTATAAAAACAGCCTCTTAGAAAGGAAATGGTCATACTTGAGAAAGCCAATAGCATTGTTTTCAGTCCTGGTGCCATTGGTTTCAGTCCTGTTCAGTTCACCGCCGGCAGTATACCTGTTATTTGTTGTCCTTGCGGAGAGCTCGCCATCAAAGTAACTGTTATCCTTATTGGTATTACCCCTGGTGTAGGCCATCCCGGCGTTTGCCCTGGTCTTTATTTTTACCCCTTCCTCCTTTGATGTTTTTATCATCTCTATTTCTTCTATGGATACTGACGAGATTTTATTTTTACCTGAAGAATTAAGTTTTATCAGTCCCTTTCCGGCTTCAATTATATTGCCTAAGTATTCAATACCATTTTTCAATATAACAGCGATCTTCTGATCTGTCTTAACATTTGCTATTTCAGTCCAACTGGCGGTAATCTCGCCTGCATAGGATGTCTTTATTACAACCTGTTTTTCATTCATGTTAAGTATTTCACCTGAAATCCTGTCACCGTTTTTAAAAGAGAGTTCATCTGCCATCAATGGGCTTAAATTTAACAGGTTGATGGTTAAGAGTGTAAAAAAGACAAATACAAAAAGGCGCTTCATTTCAAACTTCCTCCAAATCAATGAGAAATACCCTGCATGGGTTTTAATTAACTGACTTTTATTAATGTTGACAAAACCAATATCAAAGGCTTTTTTATAGAAAGTTATACTTTCCGATCTTTTTAGAGTCAACCGGATTTTACTAACCCGCATATATAAGAAAGGCAATATAGATAACATAAGTAACAACAAATATGGCCCCCTCCCATCTGTCCAGGGAATGTTTTTTGCCGATAAACATGAATAAGAAGAGCATAAGACTTGCAAGGATCACAACAGCAATATCAATATTGTTTGTTTCTTCAAATGGCAGAGGCTTTATCAGGGAGCTTATCCCCAGCACAAAAAGAATATTAAAAATATTTGAACCAACAACATTTCCGACAGCGATATCCATATTCTTTTTATATGCCGCGGCAACCGAAGTAGCCAGTTCAGGAAGGGATGTGCCAATAGCTACGATTGTCAACCCAATAAGACTCTCGCTCATGCCAAAACCTGCTGCTATTTTAACTGCGCCGTCAACAATCCATCTTGCGCCAATAGTAAGGCATACAAGGCCAAGTATGATCATTAAACATGATCGTAAAAGCGAGTATTTAGAAATAGAGACATTTCTGCTTACGTCGTCCATTTTGGTAGCAATAGAAAAAGTATAATAGATAAAAATAATCAAGAAGAGTAGAAGCAGTAATCCATCAGACCGCTCCAGTGCGTTTTGCCCTTTATTATTAATAAGCGGTCCGTTTACCATTACAGCAAGGGCAATAACAGAAAGCAGGCTGAATGGGATCTCCTTCCATACAGTACCCCT
>CAZCMD010000017.1:0-44058 GCA_964499695.1 uncultured Desulfatiglans sp. | reverse complement strand
CCTGACCCTGCTTAATATATCGCATTCCTCCTCAAGCCATGTGATACGACCCTTTTCATTCAGCTCCTTTTCAAGTTTAAGGCTTAAAGGAATCAGATAACAGGTGTCATATACGCCATAGGCAAGCATCTCTTCTGATATGGGTCGTTTTGACCAGTCTCTCTTCTGGTATTTTTTTTCAAGATCAACATCAAAATGCAGTTTTAAAAGACTTGCAAGACCTGTTTCGCCTGCGCCAAGCAGGCGCGCTGCAATCTGAGTATCAAACAGGGATGATATCTCTATACCAAAATCACGGTAAAGAGATCGTATATCGTAATCTGACCCATGAAGTACTTTTCGTATGGAGCGGTTTGAAAATACCGGGGCAAGGGGAGAGATATCTTTTATGGCAAGTGTATCTATTAAAAGGTTTTTACTGATAGTAGATATCTGTAACAGGCAGATCTTTTCCCTGTAATGGAAAAGGGAGTCTGATTCCAGGTCAACCCCTATTTCACCCTCCTTCATAAGAGAAGATGCCTCTTCCTGAAGTGAATTAAAATCAGTAATATATCTGTATGAAATACCTTTTTTATTCAATTATTTTTTACCTTCTTCCAATATAAATCATATTAACTTTGTTATAGCATATCATAATAATGTTAATTAATTATTATTAAGTCTGCGATTATAGGTTAAAAATAACACCCCGGTCAAGTTGAAAGGGTATATACAGGGTATAATTAGTTAATTTATCACAATTAAACCCTTAAGTATTTTAATAGTTTTACCGATATTGTGGAGAGTATCCGATATGTACGGGATCTATTAATTAAGGTTAAAATGAGTCAGCCTAAAATTCTAATAATTGATGACAGTCCATTTTTCAGGAGCCAGATAGAAAATGAACTAAAATCGATTGATGCCTCGTTCTCACATGCTGAAGATGGCAGAAAAGGCCTTGATATGGCCCTGCTTGATTCCTATGATCTTATTATCTCTGATATCGAAATGCCTAATATGGACGGGTTTGCACTTTGCAGTAAACTTAAGGTCAACCCCAATACTATCAGTATACCTGTTATACTGATCAGTTCAAATGATACGGAAAAATATATTGACAAGGGTTTCAAGGTCGGCGCTGATTCATACATTATAAAAACCGACCTGAAAACTAAGCTGCTTGATACAACGCTTGAAGTATTGGAAAAATCAAAGTTTCATAATAATAACAGCATCCTGGTAGTTGATGATTCATCGACAATAAGGTCAATTGTAAAGGACGCTTTTGAAAAGGCAGGGTTCCATGTAACAACCGCAGAAAATGGAAAGATGGCCCTCAAAAAGATACAGGAAGACCCGCCTGATCTGATTCTGAGCGATATAGACATGCCTGAGATGAGCGGGATTGAACTCTGCAACAAGGTCAGGATGGAACCTGAATTAAAGGCAATACCATTTGTGATCATGAGCGCCAATGACAACAGGGCCACCATGCGCCAGCTGCTGGAAAGGGGTGTAAGCGCCTACCTGGTTAAGCCATTCAACATGGAACAGATGGTTATTACGATCGAAAAACTGCTTTCAGATCAATACCTCATACTGCTCAAGGAAAAGGAACGACTGGATTCGGAAAGACAGTTTATGCTTTCAGGCATCACCAGCCTGATTACCGCGCTTGAGGCAAGGGATCATTACACCTGTGGTCATTCACAGGCAGTAGCCGCTATTGTAGAAAAAATGGCTGTCAAAATGGGCATGTCTATGGAGGATATTGAATCTATCAACATTGCCGGAAAGCTGCATGACCTTGGAAAGATAGGTGTCCCTGACAGTGTACTTTTAAAACCGGGCAGGCTCACTGATGATGAATTCAACCTGGTAAAGGAACACCCCCTTGTGGGTGTGAATATCCTTGGCAATATCGCAAGTCTTGCAAGGATAATACCCGCAATAAGACACCATCATGAGAGGTTTGACGGCAAAGGCTACCCTGATGGCATAAAAGGCAGTTCTATCCCGATATGGGCAAGGATAATGGCAGTGGCAGATACATACCATGCACTTACCTCAGACCGCCCCTACAGGGATGGCATGCCCCTGCAAAAGGCAATGGATATAATCCTTACAGCAAAGGGTACCCAGCTCTGCCCTGACTGTGTGGATGTTTTTGTTGAGCTTATTGGTGAAATTTCCCCTAAAAATCTTATTGCCTAAACAAGAATAATAAAATAATTATCAACCTGTCATCACATTAAAGGCATTGATCTATGGATTACAGGTTAAAACGATATCAAAAGGAATTTCCATTCAGCTATGCAGAAGGGGTCTACAGCTGTATAGAGCTGCTTGATGCACACCCCGAACATGTGACCCGTGTATTATTGTCATCGTCCGGTGAAAGGAACAGCGGGGTCACACGGATAATCAATATCTGCAAGGATCATTCCATACCCTTTGAGATCAATGACAGGCTTATAGAGAGGATCTGCCGGAATGGAAAACATCTTGCTGTAGGCGTCTTTAACAAATACCCCTCTGCAATTGAACCTGACAAAAATCACCTGGTACTGGTAAACCCTTCTGACATGGGGAACACAGGCACCATTGCTCGAACAATGGCCGGGTTCGGGATGCTTGATCTGGTATTGATAAAGCCTGCCCTTGATTATTTTGACCCAAGGGTCATACGCGCCTCAATGGGTTCAATTTTCCGCCTTAACATTGCCTATTTTGAGAGCCTTCAGGACTACCATAAGGCATTCAGCAATAATATCTACCTATTCAGGACAGGGGAAAAGAGCAGCATAAGGGATACCAGTTTTACCAGGCCCTATAGCCTTGTATTCGGGAATGAAAGCTCGGGCCTGCCTGATGATATTGAGGTGCATGGGACGACTGTTTCTATTCCACAGGATAATGCAGTTGACTCCCTGAATCTCTCTGTTGCAGCGGGTATTGCGCTTTATGAGGCTTGTAGAGACGGGTTTTAAACCCGTCTCTACAGGTTTTAAACCGGTCTCATACTAATAGATATCCGGTGAAAAATTCAGGTTTCACCCCTCCTTACCCGGAATTAGCATGTTCTCTCTAAGAATTTGTTTGTTAACAGAATGCCTGCCGGCAATATCCCCGGCAGGCATTCTGTTTTTTAGTGTTATCCTTTAAGTATCTTCTTTGCTGTCTCATCGTTGATTTCAGTAACGTGAGGAATTCCTGTCTCTCTTTCTGTCTCTCTGTTTGCAGAGAAGATATCTGACCTGCTTATTCTATCCAGCGAGAATTTCCTAGCACCGGCCATGAGCTGCTGCAACCCGCATGAAAGTTTATCAGCAAGGGTGTAGAAGGCAATGGCACCGTAGGGGATATTTTTCATCTCCTTTTTACCCACCTTGTTCATGACATCAAAATAGGAGGCAAATATCTCTTCTGCCTTTTCTCCTATACTGCTGACTGTTTTGGGCAGGCTGTCCCAGTTGCCGTTTAATGTCTCTCTCTTTTCAGGTACAAGGGCCCCCTCTATATTGGAGCCCACAAAACCGGGTATCATGACTGCCCTGCCCATGCAGACCATCTTTGTATATGGTGCGCCAAGGGCAAGGGCCTTGAATATGCTGTCTTCAAGTGCTAACCCGCCGGCAAAGGACAAATCAACAACCTTTTCACCTTTTGCTGCAAGGATGCTCGCATATTCATATGCCTTTGAGTGCAGGAATATGGATGGTACACCCCAGCTCTGCATCATGTTCCAGGGGCTCATACCTGTACCGCCGCCTGAACCGTCAATCGTAAGAAGGTCGCACTTTGCATCACTCGCAAACTTTATTGCCATTGCAAGCTCTTCCATGCCGTAAGAACCGGTCTTAAGGGTAATCCTCTTGAATCCAATGCCCCTTAAGTATTCAATAGATTCCATAAAATCCTTTCTAACCTGATCAACCGTGTCCAGATTGGTTCCGCCAAGTCTGCTGTGTCGTGCAAAGGATTTTATTGAACCTTCTTTAAATGCCTGCTGTACCTCAGGCCTTGTCGGGTCAGGGTCAACAACATATCCGCGATCCTTCAGGAACTGGGCATATTCAAGGCTTGTTACCTGGATCTCACCACCAATACACTTTGCCCCCTGACCCCATTTGAGTTCTATTATGCATTTGTTGCCATATTTTTCTATGATAAATTCCGCAACGCCATTTCTTGTATCCTCAACATTCATCTGAACGATAATTGCACCATATCCTTCATGATATTTCAGGTATGTGTTGATCCTTCTTTCAAGTTCAGGGGCACCTGTTATCTTGCCCTTTCTTGTTTTGCCCTTGCCTATCTTTGATTTAAGGTCAACACCGACTACGTTTTCACCTATAACAACAGGGATACCAACAAGTGATCCGCCAATAGCAAATGAGTCCCAGTATTTTGCCGCAATAAATGTTGACCCAAGCGCCCCGGTCATTAAAGGCGCTTTCACCTTTGTTTTCATCTCATTGCCAAACTCTGTAGAAAGATCAACATTCGGGAATATACAGTCATCAGGATCATTGGAGAGGCCAGATTTGAGGCCATGTGCCCCATAGGCATAACCCTGTATGCGGAGAGCATTATAATTTACCCCCACACAGGTAGTGTTATTTGCTCCCGCAGTCACTGTGCCGAAATCCCTCGGATATAAAAGTTTACGGCCAACCAGACTTGAAAGCCATGTCTCACACTTTCCCTGGCAATCTGCCCTGCAAAGTGTACAAAGTCCGGATTCGGCAGGGTTACCTCTGTTTACTGTTCCCAGAACATCATTGCTTTTATCAAACCTCATTGTTAATACCTCCAACTAAATAATTATTCAGGGTCTTCGCCATAATGGTGAAGATGTTAAATTAAAAAAAAAGACGCCTCTCCAAGATTGGAGTAGACGTCTTTGTCTTCTTTTTATATTTACACGCCGTTGTGTAATTAAATTATGACTATTTTAATTTTTCATAAAATGAAATGTCAATAGTTTTAATTAAATAAATGAAAATATTTAGTATTACTAAAATAGGAGATCATGATTAAGAGTAAGAGCAAGGGGATATTACCCTATATCCTCTGAAAGCAGTATTGCCTCGGCAACCTGTCTCATGGATTTGCGGGTATTCATGCTCTGCTTCTGTATCCACCTGAAGGCATCGTTTCCGCTGATATTCTTCCGGTTCATGATGATCTCTTTTGCCCTTTCAACCAGTTTTCTGGACTCAAGCTCTTCCTGTATTACCTTTGATTTTACCATCAGCTCAGTGTTCATGATGGCAACTGCGGCCTGGTTTGCAACCGCAGTAATAAGGTTGATCTCAGGCTCTGTAAAATCATGCGGGACAGCGGTAAAACAGTTTAAAACGCCTATAACCTCCCCCTTTTTAATCTGAAGCGGCACACTCAGCATGGAAACAAGGCCGAGTTTTTTTGCCATCTCCTTTTCCTTGAATCTCGGTTCATTTATGACTTCTTTGACTATAAGGGGTTTATTACTGGATACCACATAGCCCACAACCCCTTCGTTGAAATCAAGGGACCTGTCCTGCATATAATCAGGATCAATCGCCTGTGTGGCCTTAAGGCGTATCTTTTTCTGTGGGCCTGAATTATCCACAAGCCACAGTGAACAGATTTCAAGCCCTGTCACCTTTGCTGTAACCATTACTATAAGTTTTAAGATCTCTTCTATATAAAGGTCTGATGTAATAGCGCTGCTTATGTCAGAAAGCGCCTTGATATATTTTTCATAATCGATTGCGGAAATATTATCCAAATTAAATACTCTCCCCTGATATAAAATCCCTTTTTCAGCCGGGTTGCTTTAAAAGATTTATCTTGCCATGAATATTGAAGAAATTAGAATATTTATGAGAGGATTTCAAGAGTAATCTTATTACTTTTTGATACTTGACACCGGAATAATATACTCCTATTATATTGCGCAAAATTTGAATTGGATATTTACCTCATTATATATTTCAGAAATGGCAGTATTGTTAAACAATCACACATCTCTGAGCTTAAAGGTGGTTGGATTCTCATCGTAAAATAGAATAGTAATTACAAATCAATTATGGAATCGGCTGAGTTGTATACCAGACCTGTTTTGTTCGCTCATGCCTGTAATATGACAATATAAAGATAAAGGAAATCAAGTAAATGTTACATCCTAAATCAGACACAAAAATAAAAATGCTTCGGTTTATCTGGGGATATTTCCCATGGCTGATGGTTATACTGTTACTTATCCTTTCAGGGAGTACAGGTGTGATGCTTGCAACCAAGAAACAGCGTCTCGATTATGAGAAAAAAAACGCCCAAAAAGAGGGTGCTCAGGCTGTTAAGGTGGTTACACTTCTTATTGAGCCAAGGGAATTTAAAGACAGGATAAATCTACCTGCAGAAATAGAATCTTTTGAAGACCTCTGGGTTAAATCAGAGGTCTCAGGCAGGGTGCTCAGCGTTCAGGCAGAGGAAGGCCAGTATATAGAAAAAGGAGAGGTGATTGTTAAACTGGATGACAGGGATTATCAGTTGAGACTTGACAGTATTGAGGCAAATTATGAACTGGCACTGCTTGATCAAAAGCGTATTTCCGAACTGGCAGAAAAAAAGATAGCCGCAGTTACAGACCTGGATAAGATCAATGCCCAGTTAAAGTCCCTGAAATCACAGTATGATGAGGCAAAGCTTGCACTGGAAAGGGCCAGCATAAAGGCACCTATAAGTGGGAGATTGAATGAGATAGAGGCAAAGGTTGGTGACTGGTTAAGTGTTGATAAACCTGTTGCACAGATCCTTCAGATAGGTAATGTCAAGGTTACTGTGGGCATCCCTGAAAGCGATGTTTCATCTGTATTTGATCTGAACGAGGCCGATGTAAAAATAGAGGCGCTCGATAATATGCTGGTCAAAGGCAAAAAGCTATTTCTGTCACGTAACCCGGGTTCAATGGCAAGGTTATACAACCTTGAACTTGGAGTGCCAAACCCTGATGGCAGGATTTTACCGGGCATGTTTGCCAGGGTGGAGATAGTAAAAAAGAGATTTGAAAACGCCTTTGTAATACCCCTCTATGCGGTGATAGCACAGGGGAATGATAAATTTGTCTATGTTGAAAAAAACGGTATGGTTGAAAAAAGGCCTGTGGAGCTTGGTCTCCTTTCAGACTGGGAAATCCAGGTGACAAAAGGGCTTGAACCAGGCGACCATCTCATAATTGTGGGGCACAGGGTTGTGGAAAGCGGACAGAAGGTTGATACGATAAAGATGGTAAAAGACCCCAGGGAGATAGTGAATTCATGACATCCATAACAGAAATCTCAGTCAGAAAAACTACCGCGGTTATCATAATGACCATATGTATAACCATTGCCGGTATTTTTTGCTATTATGCAATGCCAAGGGAGTCAGCCCCTGATATACCAATTCCTTATGTATTTGTAAGTACGGTTTACCCTGGTGTGGCCCCACTTGATATTGAACAGTCCATTACTATACCTATTGAAAAAAAACTTAAGGGCCTTGAAAATGTAAAGAACATAACATCATCCAGTGTTGAAGGGGTCAGTTCAATTGTTATTGAATTCATTACAGGCACTGACATAGATGAGGTGGTAACAAAGACCAAGGATAAGGTTGATATGGCCAAGGGAGAGTTGCCTTCAGACCTTGAGGACGACCCTGTAGTGAGCGAGGTAAATATCTCCGAGATGCCTATCCTTGTCCTTTCTTTATCGGGAACAGTCGGTCTTGTCAGAATAAAGGATATGGCCGATGACCTATCTGATGAAATCGAGACCATACCAGGTGTACTTGAGGCAGAGATCACGGGCGGACTTGAACGCGAGATACGCGTAGAACCTGATCCATCAAAACTTGCTTATTATGGACTTTCTCTTGTAAGCCTGCAGGCAGTAATCGCTGATGAAAACAGGAATACATCGGGAGGCGGCATCAGGATGGGTGATGGCAGGTTCCAGCTCAGGGTGCCGGGTGAATTCGAGACCCCTGATGAGATATATGGCCTGGTTGTAGGCACACATGAAGGTCTTCCTGTGTATCTGAAGGATGTGGCAAAGGTAATTGATGGATACAAGGAAGAGACAGGGAGATCACGCCTCAATGGTAAACCTGCTGTAAATATTCAGATAAAGAAACGTGCAGGTGAGAATATATTAGCGATTGCCGATAAGGTTGATGAAATCATTGAAACACAATCAAAGACATGGCCTAAAGGTACGGAAATCACCAAGCTGATGAACGAGGCAAAAGATATTCGTATGCTTGTGGAGGACCTTGAAAACAATATAATAACAGGGCTCTTACTTGTAGTATTCGTACTCTATTTTGCTATGGGCATAAGGAATGCCGTTATTGTGAGTATGGCAATACCATTTTCCATGTTTCTTACCTTTATAATTCTATATGCGATGGGTATAACCCTCAATATGGTCGTGCTTTTTTCACTTACCCTGGCCCTGGGGATGCTGGTGGATAATGCCGTTGTTATTGTTGAAAATATCTACCGGTATATGCAGCAGGGTGTGCCCAGATTGCAGGCAGCAATAAAGGCAACTGGAGAAGTTGCATGGCCTGTTACAACATCAACACTCACAACTGTTGCTGCCTTTTTACCGCTTGTCTTCTGGCCAGGGATCATGGGCGGGTTTATGAATTACCTGCCAAAAACAGTAATTATTACATTATTGGCATCACTTTTTGTGGCGCTTGTAATAAATCCCGTTCTGGCGTCACTCTTTATGAAGGTGAGGGTGAATGAAAAGACAGGTGTTGTAGCAAGTGCGGAGGATATTCAAAAGGCCGGTGAGTCGCCTATTGATGTAAAAGGACCTATTTTAAAGGTATATAAAAAATTACTTGAATGGTCGCTTGTTAACAGATGGCCTGTAATGATCATGTCTTTCCTGATTGTGGGATTACTTGTGATGATCTGGTTCTACAGGATTGGTCTTGAGAAATCGATTGAGTTTTTCCCCAATATTGATCCTGAAAATATCTATGTTAATATAGAGATGCCTGAAGGGGCTGACCTTGATTATTCTGACAGGGTTGCACGGTCAATAGAACTCGCCCTGTGCAGAGGCGCCGATTATTTCCCATCATCAGGTGAAGAACCTTCTTCATGTTACAATCAGGTTGATGAATCCAAAAAACATACACTGAAAACAGGAGAAAAGGTTACAGGAATTACTGATATTCCGGATATACAGTACATCAATTCCCGTGCGGTTTCTGTTCAGGGTGGAGGCACATCTCTCTTTGAAGATAACTCTCCGAACCGGATTGGTATTCAGTTATATGGATTAAAGGAGAGAAATAAAACCTCTGCCGAGAATATAGAGATTATCCGTGACAGAATTAAAAATGTTACAGGGGGCGATATAACACTTGCAGAACAGGAGGAGGGGCCACCTACCGGCGGAGATATCAATATAGAGATTTCCGGTGATAATACGGCTGTTCTTGGAGAAATTGCCCATACGGTATCTGCTTATCTTAACAAAGTACCCCATGTCTTTGATGTTCGTGATGATTATGTTGCCGGATCGCCCACAATCAAGGTCCATATAGACAGGCAGAAGGCCGCAATGCTGGGGCTTTCTACCAATACAATAGGTTTTGTACTGAAGGTTGCCTATAATGGCATGAAGGTCTCCACATTCCGTGAAGATAATGACGATTATGATATAACCGTACAGCTTTCCGAGGAAGAACGTAAAACAACAGATATCCTGAGAGAGCTGCTCATACCGACTGCACAGGGGCTTGTGCCTTTAAGCACCATGGCAACCTTTGAGGTAACCGGAGGACTTGGACAGATAAACAGGAAAAATGACGAACGTGTAGTCACTGTAAAGGCCTCTGTTGATGAGGAGATCCCCGGCGCCGTGATAAGGCATGAGGCGGAAAAATATTTTACCGGGCTGGAATTACCTCCCGGATATAATATAAAGTTTGCAGGTGAGGAGGACATGCAGAAGGAGGCTGAAGATTTTCTGTCAAAGGCACTGGTAGCTTCTGTTTTTCTTGTTTTAATTGTCCTTGTTTTCGAGTTTAATTCTATCATGAAGGTGGTTATTATCATGACATCTGTGCTTCTTTCTCTCGGCGGGGTCTTCCTTGGCCTTACCGTAATGGATTATTCGTTCGGTATAATAATGACCGGTGTCGGTGTGATATCCCTTGTGGGTGTCGTTGTTAATAATGCCATCGTTCTAATAGATTATACCAACAGGCTTTGCGAGAGAGGTATTGATATTCGCGAAGCCATAATCTCAGCAGGATGTACCAGGATGAGACCTGTTTTTCTGACGGCTATTACGACAATGCTTGGTCTTTTACCAATGGTTACAGGTGTCTCATATGATTTTCATGTAATGGAAATTGCATGGATAAGCGAATCAAGTCAATGGTGGACATCTATGGCTATTGTGGTCTTGTTCGGGCTTGGCATAGCGACAGTACTCACACTTGTAGTTGTTCCTGTCATGTATTCCCTTGTTAACTCATACACGCTGGGGTTTGACCAGTGGATCAAAAGGATTAAGAGGGCATACTGGGCGCCATTCTACAGACTCACAGGCATTAAACCTGAGGATGATACACAGGAGATTTAGCCGAAAAGGCAGCAAAGGCAATTGCTATTGTTGCCTTTTTATTCTCTTCAATACACATATGGAAATCAGGATTAAAAAAGAAAATATAACCATTATACTCGTTGATACCCTGATACCCGAAAATATCGGTGCTGCCGCGCGTGCCATGAACAACATGGGGATAGAGAAGATGATCCTTGTTAATCCGAAAAGGACTGACAGGGATAGGATGCTCAAATCCGGGACTATTCACTCTGAGAAGATTATAGACAATATAGAGATTATTAATGACCTGAAGGAGGCAACAGGAAGGTTTGGATATATTGTCGGAACGACTGCCCGGCTTGGCACACACAGACCGGCTATGACAGCGCCTGAAAGCCTGGCAGAAAAATTAATTGATGTATCACAGAACAATGAAGTTGCAATATTATTCGGCCCTGAGGATAAAGGGCTCTCAAATGAACATCTCCAATACTGCCACACCATTACCACCATCCCGACATCGGAATTTTCATCATTAAATATTGCCCAGGCAGTCCTGATTGTCTGCTATGAAATTTTCAAGGCATCAATAATACATACTGACTCAAGCATTCCAAGACTTGCCAACAGTTTTGAACTTGAAGGGATGTATGATCACCTTAATGAAATGCTCTTTAAGATAGGATATCTCAACCCCCAGAACCCTGATCTCTGGATGCGATATGTAAGGAGATTCTTTTCAAGAATACAGCTACGGGCACGCGAAGTTCGCCTGATCAGGGGCATATGCCGACAGATAGACTGGTATACCGATAAAAAAAACAAAGAAAATCATAAATGATTTCCCTCTCTGGCTATTTTTCAGTTTCATATAGTTTTTCGCTTACACCAGTGCGTAAGGGCATGGCATAAAGGTGTTCAAAGGTAATTCCCGCTTATCTCTCAGATTTCCTCCCCATCCCTGCTGAGCCCTGCCTGCCTGAATAATTTTTCAAATTCCCTGATATTACGTTTATCGGATTCTGTCAGGTTATGGGTTTTTAAAATTGCAAAATTATAATGAATTAAATTGCACTTTCTTATCAGTTCTTTTAATGATCTTCTGCTCAGTCCCATCTTACGTAAGTGATTTTGTACCCTGTAAAATGTGAGTTCATTATTAGAATCCATAAGGGAAAACCCGTAGTTATAATAGCGAAAATCGTTTTTGTTAACCGGATTTGTCACCTTCAAATTTAATATGGATATCCTGTCAAAGAGGTAGCCGTTGACCGTCTTGAAATATTTTTCAACATATCCCCTCTCAGAATAATTAAGCGTATTTTCAACTACATCCCTAATCTCGTTTCCTTTAAAATCGGAAATTATAATATAAGCATCAGGGTTAAGATTGAGCCGCCTTGCACAGAAGCTCTGAAAACGGGCGCAAAAGATGCCCGCGGAGATTGCCCAGGCAGTCCTGATTGTCTGCTATGAAATTTTCAAGGCATCAATAATACATACTGACTCAAGCATTCCAGAGCATCCAGTTCTATCCCGTTTTATGAGATGGACACCTATATTATTAAAGATTGTCAGGGTTTAGAGAACGTTCCCAATCGGCATAAACCCTTTCCAGTATCCCATCGGACTTTTCACCATACACATGAATACCATGCCAGTCCGGCGTCTTCAGGATCCTTTGCATCAAAAGCCCGTCGGTTCCAAACCAGTGAGGCAGGACACCGCCAAGGAAATACCCCATTTTTCTCAATATCTCCACCCCGTGCACATTTTTCTGGTCAGCAAGGTTAAGCCATACCTGATAGACAATGACTCCCTTGTCTCCCAGAATCTTTTCAAGGGACTTAATGCCTTCTGAAAAATCACGGCCCACAGTCCTTACCGCGATCCTTGCGACCCGGGCATGCTCAAAGATCTGGTGGGTTATATCCGAGGTTTCCGTTAATGGGACTTCCTTACCGGACACAATAAATTCGCGGTCCTGATCCACCCCTTTATAGAAAAAAGGCAGCACATCACTATAGGCTTCAGGCAGATATACCTTATGGGGAAACGGCTGAAAAATCTTAAAGGCAAGGGTAGTCGCTACCCGGCCTGTCACATCTTTTTCCATTTCATAGGCCTCAGCCGGCATCAGGTCTGCTTCCAGCGCTGTTGGAGTATATCCAAGCTTGATGCCAAACTTCTGCATTGTGGTGTGATTGCAGACCGGTTCGCCAAACACGACCTCTACCTGGGAAATTGTATTTGCAAGATCGAGGCTATGAGTCATAAGCTTGGGTAAGAGTTTTAACCTTCCCCTGTATTCGGGATGGATTAAAGTCGATCCTGATTCATAAACCCCTGAATGGGGTGCACTGTTAAAGATTGATGAATGACCGATGACTTCTCCCATGGGGGTTTTGGCCACGCTGGAGATCACTCTCAATGCATTGTTCTCCTGTATAAGAAGCGAAGGCTCTATATAGGTTCGAACGGGGTATCCCTCACCATAGCCGGACCGAAACAGCCTGGCTACACCTTCCGCATCCTCAGGGCTAAACCTGGACACCTCCCAGGGCTGCCCTGGTTCGATTTTTTCAGAAAAATCTTTTTTATCAGTCATGATCTTCTATCCTTTTTTTAAATTGATTTATGAACGGGGATATCCTTCTTTAATCCCGAAATAGCTCAACACCATCATGGTAATATCGTCTGTCTGAGGGAGCCCCTCTGAATATGCATTTACATTATTAATAACATTACTTACCAGTTCAGGCATTGAACTTTCCATTAAACGTCTCAGATCATCTTCCAGCCGCGCCTCAGAATACAATTCATTGTTTCTGTCAGCGGCCTCGGTCACGCCATCCGTGTACAGGAAAAGCCTGTCGCCCGGATTCATTTGAATCCTGTTGGATCTATAATTGAACTCCCCCATAACACCCAGCGCCATGCCCTTTGTTGTGGGCAGGCTCTCTATTATTCCATCCACCTTGATAAGATAAGGGGGATTATGGCCGCCATTGCAGTATTCCAGTTGACCGCTCTTCAGATCAAGTATCCCCAGAAACAGGGTTACAAACATCATGGAAGGATTATCTATTGAGAGGTCCTCGTTGACGCCTTTTACAATTCGGTCTGCCGAAAGCCCCTGAGTTCCCTTGCTCTTTATCAGGGTCCTGGTTATGGCCATAAATAGCGCAGCAGGCACTCCCTTGCCGGATACGTCACCCACGGTAAAGCAGAGGTGATCTTCATCTATCATAAAGAAATCATACAGGTCTCCTCCCACCTCCTTTGCCGGCACAAGGGTGGCATATATGTCAAACTCTGTCCTTCCAGGAAACGGGGGGAATTTTTTGGGAAGAATGCCCATCTGTATATTATGGGCGACCTTCAGGTCGCTTTCGATCCTTTCTCTCTCGGCAGTAGCCTCGGTCAGATCGACAATATATTTTTTAAGTGATGTCTTCATATATTCAAAGGAGTCTGCGAGTTTTCCCACCTCATCCCTTGATTTAATCGACGGGATCTCAACATCCAGGCCTCCGGTTGCGATCTCCTCGGTCGCTATGGAAAGCGCCCTTAACGGCCGCGTAATGGATTTGGCAATCCATACTGTTACTATCAGGATTATCAAAAATCCAAATATACTTATAAACAGCACCGTGTGGTTGAGACGTGAGATGTCGGCCATAAGCTCATTCTGAGGAAAAAGCACGGCCAGGGACCACCCGTTTGATGACAGCGGCATGTATGCCATCCAGCATTCCTTAGCCGTAACTATGCTGGTAAAAGGAACAAACCCCGTATTGCCGCTGACCATTTTTCTGCCGAGTTCCCGCGCGCTCTCATCCCCGTTTGCCTCAGCGACACTGAAAATGGTCTCGTTCATTATGAGCTTTTTATCGGGATGAGTCACAAAGGTCCCATTCCTGGAAAGTAAAAAGCCGTAGCCTGTCTGACCAATCCTGATTGAAGAGATTATATCCTGCAGCCAGGCAAGTGAGATATCTGCTGTTACCACACCCATAAAGGTCCTTTTTCCATCAACATTTTTATAAAACGGTATGGAATAGGTAACCATGAGGGTATTGCCGGCCCCTTCATCATAATAGGGCTCTGTCCAGGCCGGCCTTTCCAGTTCTTTGGGTATCTGGTACCAGTCATAATAAAGATAGTCATATGAAATGGATGTGGTAATAATATCATTCTCACCCATAAAGACATAGGGGGCAAACCGCAAAATATCCGGGCTGTATGCATATGGTTCAAAGGCAATAGCAGCGCCGTAGATCTCAGGATTATTTATTACCATTGACCGAAGAAGATCAATCAGATCCACTCCTTCCCCGGGCATATCTTCATAAAAGTAAGCTAGGCTTCTGGGCACCTTTTCCACGGCCATGAGAACCGAATCAATTTTATTGACCGTTGACTGGGCCAGGCTCCTGGCATTTTTTTCCACATTTTCAGAGATTATCCTTCGTGAAAAAAAATAGCTGTAGGTAAAAACGACAGAAAAAATAATCGCTATGCTTGTAAGCGTAAGGAGTACGAGTTTGAGGGCTATCCCTCTATTTCTCATAGGTATCACCGCACTCTCTGTAAAAATCCTTCAACTCAGGGATTTTATCGATAAAGCCTTCTGAATGAAGGGCATCAGCCACCCTGTAGTAGTCTTCTTCTGAAATAGGCCCCATGATTGATCCATCCCTGAAAAGCATGAGGTCCTTAATTCTTTCAAGCATCCACCTCTGATGAACACGGGTTGCGGGAATATGTTCTTTCTCCAGGTTTTTCATTACCAGATCAATCGTTTCTTCAGGGTGTTCAAATGCGTATTGCCACCCGAGTCTGGAGGCCCTGACAAAAGACTTGCATAGCTCAGGATCACTGTTAAAGGCACCTTCGAGGGTATAGATACCGTCTTCAGGAAAATTAAGACCGTATTCATGGAACATAAAAACAGAAAGTTCTTCAGGGTTCAGACCGGCATTCAGGATGGTGTGATATTCGTTATACAGCATCGCACAGACCACATCCACTCCATCGCGCAGAAACAGATTGACTGAATAAGACTGACGAACAATGTTCACATCCAGATTATATTTTTTAAAAAAGGCCTTTGGCTGAAGCTCAAAATCGGCCCACAGGCCAACCTTTTTGCCCTCCATGTCACGAGGTTCTCTAATCCCATTGGCCTTTTTTGAAACAAGCATAAGCGCGGATTTGGGCATTGTCTGTGAAATATTCACTACCGGAATCCCGCTGTCCCTTGCCTTTATTCCGGATGTGAGCCAGTGGGTGGCAAAATCCGCCCTGCCATCCTTTAACATATCAAGGGGTGAAATGTCAGGTCCCCCCGGTATAATGGTCAGATCAATGCCATTGGCCCTGTAAAAGCCCTTTTCAAGGGCTACATAGTATCCGGCAAATTGGGCCTGAGGAACCCAGTGGGGGACCAGGACAGCCTTTTTCAATACAGGCTCAACAGAGACTGCATGAACCGGCACAAATAGAACCAGGGATATAAAGACAAAAAGGGTGAGACCTCTGCATAACCTTAAAAAAAATAACCTTTCGCCTGCTGATATCATGTTCGCCTCAGAATCATAGTCAATATGTTTTGATTATCCCTGCGCTCATATCTCACTTCATCCATCATCTTTTTAATAAAGAATATACCCAGGCCTCCTATCTTGCGTTCGGAAACCCCCGATGAGATATCCGGATCTGCATGGGCCAATACATCAAATGGAACCCCGCTGTCTGTAATCCTGATAACCAGTTTATCCATACCCTCCATATTCAAGGAGATGTCTATCTCTCCATCAGAATTACCCTGGTAGGCATAATTACAGATATTCACAACAGCTTCCTCAAGGCACAGGCTTATCCTATTTAGTTGATCCTGAATAAAGCCGTTTTCTTTTGCAAAGGCAGTGACAAAATCTTGAAAACTGCCCAGGTTTTCCAGCCTTGAGGGTAATGTTATCCGGTTCATGGGATTATTTTCCTGTAAGCGCAAGAATTAATCATATCTTTGAGAGAGCAGTTTCCACGGAGTCATATATTGGAAGTATAGAGCTGAATCCGGAGATCTCAAAGACATCCCTGACAACATTCTTTAGCGATGTAAGAATGATATCGCCGCCTTCTCCCTTTAACCTTTTTGAGGCGGTAAGTATGCTTCTGAGTCCTGCGCTGCTTATGTAATCGAGCCCGGACATATCAATAATTATCAGCCTTTCTCCACTCCCTGTTATATTTCCTGTTTCCCTGTCAAATTCCGCAGCGGTTATTGCATCCATCCTTCCCTTTATCGTCATGATAACCGCCTTTCCTTCTTTTCTGTTTGTTATCTCCATCTTTACCCCCGTTTATTTTGTATAATTTATTCAATTTCCGGAAAATATTTTTTTAAATTTTACCAAACATAATTTTCCTTTTTACAGGTTGCCTGATATTGAATTTTTCCAGTCTTTCCGTACTAATCCGGCAATCCTTTTTGCCCGCTCGGAATATATCTGCATACCCTCCCAGTCAGGTCTGTGTTTTGCCCTGATCATAAGCAGCCCGTCCTGATCAAACCACCTGGGAAGCACACCGCCAAAAAAATACCCCCTTTGTCTCAGAAGCCTTACTGCCTCACCCGCCCAAGGCTGTGAAACATTGATCCATGCCTCAAACAGTGTGACGCCACGGCTATCGGCAATCTCCTCCTCCTTTGAAAATGCCATTAAAAAATCATGACCTGTTTCACCTATTGCTATTCGGGCCACCTGTGCAAAATCAAAAATCTGAGTGTCGATTATGGAAGCGCCCTCTCCTGGAAATGATTCTTCAGAGACCAGCAGTTCACGTTTATCATCCATGCCCTGATAGATATACAGCAGTTCATTCTTATATTCACACGGCATATATACCCTGTGAGGAGCCGGCGTTATTGTAACAAAATCCAGAAATGAAGACACACGGCCGCCTGCGCTTTTTTCCAGATTATAGGCCGAGGCAGGCATCAAATCAACCTCAAGGGCGGTTGTCTTCCATCCGAGATTAAAGGTCATTTTCTGGGAAAATATATGGTTGCAGACCGGTTCGCCAAAGATCCCCTCTACGCCGAACTTCTTTGCGGCAGTATCCTGATTGTACCTTGCCAGTTCGGTGAAGATACCCTTACCGCCGCGATAATGCCTGTGGACAAGGCCCGCTCCGGACTCATAAATCTTTTTACAGGGGGCGCTCTGAAAGAGTGCAGTATGTCCTACAATATCACCTTTCTCTGTCCTGGCCACGGTTGAGATAGTGTTTCCCGCGGCATTTTCAGCGATCAGCCTCTCCCTGTCGATGTATGTTTTAATGGGGTATTCTTTTCCATAGACCGAGATAAAGAGGTTTACCACTCCCTCTGCATCATCGGGCCTGAACAGATCGATTTCGCATTCCTGACCCGGCTCAATATGATAATCATCCTCTTTCTGCATATTCATTGTTGATTAACTCCTTTTGCTTTCATGTTTATCGTGCTGATAAAAGAATTTTTTCCTTGCGCAACAGCATTCGCATCAGCACAATGGATAACAGCCCGCCTGCTGCCATAGAAACCGGATGGCTCCAGTAGATGCCCTTTACGCCCCAGTAGGCAGAGAGAAAGGCCGCCAGCATTATCTTCAGGATGATCTGTCTGAATACAAGAGAAGAAAGGCTGAAACCGGGCCTTCTCAATCCAGGGGCCGTGCCCTGAAGGGTCAATTCAAATGGGAAGAATATATAGGCGGCAGCCGAAACCCTCAGCGCATAGGAAGCATACCGAAGCACCTCATCACCGGGATGAAAAACCGCCATGATTTCTCCTGCAAACAGGATAAACATAACCGAGAAAAAGACCATTCCTGTTATTTCTATAAACAATGAGGTCTTAATAGCATCAAGAATGCGGCCGTAGGCCTTTTTGCCGAAATTATAACCTATAAAGGGGACGAGCGAATTTGTTATACCTGTGAAGGGAAGGGCGATCATCAATTCAACCCTGCCCATCAGGTTCCATGCCCCGATAGGCGCTACACCCTCTCTTGACAGAAACCAGTTCATTGCCCCGTAAGAAAAGGTGGTGACCATCAGAGAAAGGGTGATCAGATAACCGATCTTCCATATGGAGCGCCAGTATGGAAACATATCCTTTGTCCAGGTAAGGCCCGGACGTATATATCCATGTCGCGCCAGTTTTGCCCGGATGTAAATTCCCGAAACCATCCAGCCCAGCAGAGAGGCCAGAGATGCGCCGCCCAAACCAAGCCCCGCGTAAAAGATCAGCACAGGATCCAGAATGAGGTTTATAATATTTCCCAGGATCATGCCCTTCATTGGCGTAAATGAGTCGCCATGGCTCATAAAAACGGACTCGCACAGCATAACATATCCCATCACAGGAAAACTTAATGCGAGCCACAGGGCATAATCATACACCTCCATCCGCACGTCACCCTGGGCCCCCAGGAGAGAAAATATGAACCTGCATGGCCCGGGTATTATCAGTATCATCAGGGGACAAAGGACAACAAATACAAGTGAAAGAGAGTATTGTGCCAGGGAATCGGCCTTTTTAATATCTCCTTCACCCCGGGCGCTGCTCATGAGGGTCGTAGCGCCCACACACAGGCCTTTTGTCAGGGAAAGGGCCAGATAAAAGACCGGGACAGAGAGAGACAGCGCGGCCAGGGATGTCGGGCCCAGCCAGGAGACAAACATGGTATCGACAAGGCTGTAAAGATTCTGGAAAAAAAGTGATATCATTGAAGGCACGGCAAGACGAAGAAGCACGGGAAATACCTTTCCGCTCCCCATATCCAGCCGGGATGATGAAAAAAAAGTCTTCATTTGATAATTGCCTCTTTCACCCTTGTCCAAAAACGATTCATCACAGAGCCATGCAGGGCACAGAATATACCTTGCTTTAAAAAGAAAAATGCCCTGTACATCAGGAACAGTGGAAAACCTTAACCAGCCTCAACAGAATGTTCCCCGCTGCAATCCTCCGATATTCCGCGGTCGCACGGACATCGTCAATAGGGCGAACCGCTTTGCAAATAATATGAGCGGCTTCACTGAGGGATTTGATATCAAGAGGCATACCGATTAAGATCTTCTCTGCTTCAACCGATCTCACTATTGTCGGGGCCACGCTGCCCCAGGCCAGCCGGGCCTCTTTTATAATGCCTTTTTCATCAACCCTGACCATTGAAGCGAGGCTTACGATAGCTATTGAAAGGGCCTGACGCTGCCCCACTTTTTCATAATGATATATATTGAATCCGCACGCTTTCCTGATCCTCAGACCTGATATGATTTCACCCGGCTTTATCCCGATGCTTCCCGGTCCTTTAATAAATTCCCGGACCGGAAGAGAGCGGGAAGATTCACGGGTTATCAGTATCACCTCCCCATCAAGCGCATACAGAGGAGGAAGCGTATCACCGGCAGGCGAGGCAGTAGCAATATTGCCTCCTATTGTGCCTGTATTTCTTATGTGCGGAGAACCCAGTACGCTTACGGCCTTAATAAGAAGCGGAAAATTTGCCCGGATCAGCCCGCTGGAAATAATCTGCGAAAACGTGGCGCAGGCCCCTATAAAGATACTCTCGTTTTCTTCTCTTATCTCCTTTAGGTCATCAATCCGTTCCAGGCAGGTCAGTGAATTATGCCTGCACAGGCCCTTTCGACGCCTCACAAGGAGGTCCGTGCCCCCGGCGTAGATCCCGGTGTCAGGCTCTTTATCAAGGAGCGTCCATAATTCCTCAAGGCTTCCGGGAAGAGTAACCTCTGTCATTTCTGTGCCTCTGCTTCACTGGTTTTTGCGACTGCCTCGATAGCATCGATTATCTTCTGGTAACCGGTGCAGCGGCAGAGATTGCCGCTGATTCCATCACGTATCTCAGACCGGTCAGGTCGCGGATTTTTCTTTAACAGGTCAGTAGCCGTGATAACCATTCCGGGGGTGCAGAATCCGCATTGAACCGCCCCGTGCTTTACAAAGGATTTCTGGATGGCGCTCAATCCCTCATTTTCGGCCACACCCTCGATGGTCTCCACGACACAGCCGCTGAGCTGTGCGGCAAGCATGAGGCATGAAAGGCGCGTGGTCCCGTTGACCATAATTGTGCAGGCCCCGCATTCACCCGATCCGCATCCCTCCTTGGTTCCGGTAAGTCCAAGATCATGGCGCAGCAGGTCCACTGCCCTCCTGTCGCCCGGTGCATTCACACTGATCTTTTTGCCGTTGAGGGTAAATTCAATATTCAACAGACACCTCCTTTACTGTTCATACTGTTAATTTCCATGAGCACCCTTTCCGGAGTCAGGGGCGCGTTAAAGAGCCTCACCCCGCAGGCGTCAAAAACGGCGTTTGCGATGGCCGGAAGCGGCCCGTTTGTGGATACCTCACCCACGCCCTTCAGGCCGAAAGGGCCGGTATGCTCCGGGATTTCTACAGGAAGAGAGACCATGTCAGGGATGTCAAGGGATGTAGGTATTATATAGGTGGAAAGATCCGGTGTAATGGTCACGCCCTCCTTTGACCTGAAGTCCTCGCTGAGGGCGTATCCCATTGCCTGCGCTATCCCCCCCTGTATCTGCTGTTCAAACAATTGAGGATTGATAATACGGCCGCAGTCAGTTACGGCAAGATATTTTTTTATTTGAATCCGGCCCGTAAGTTGATCCGCTTCAACATATGCGAGGTGGGCTGCATAGGAGAATATTGCATGTGGAATTCCATGCAGCCTTAACTGTTCATCCCCTGTCGGCCTGTCCATGGCAACAGGCATGCGAAACCGGTGGGTTGCTAATCGCTCCGGGGGAGAGAGAAGGCCAGCAAAGTCCTTTAAGCTTATTTCCCTGCCTGTAAGAAGATTCCTTAAACGACCCGGTATGAGGGCTATTTCATCCTTTCCTCCTGCCATCATGAGATCTGATGCACGGTTCAGCAACGTCTCTTTAAGTGTTTCACATGCCCCGATAAGCGCATTACCGAATGTGTAGGTTGTGCGGCTTGCCGTGGCAGACCCTGATGGAAGGCATTTATCCGTATCCGGTGAAATCAGGTCGAATTGTTCCATTCGCTGGTTCAATATCTCCCCTGCAATCTGGATATAGGTGCTTGAATTGCCCTGACCCATATCCGCCACACCGGAGTATATGCGGATCAAACCATCCACGGTCAGTTCAACCCGGGCGTTGGCGACATCAGGGATAACAGGTCCATACCCCATTCCCTGCATGACAGCCGCCATGCCGACTCCTCTTTTAACAAATGGGCCGGCCCCTGATTTCCACTTTTCTCTTTCGATCCACAGGGGATGTTTTTTTAATTTTTCAAGACAGTGCAGCATTCCGGTGCTGGTGTTAAGTGTCATGCCCGCCGAGTTGACGTCGCCTTTAAGCACACAGTTGCGTTCACGGATCTCCATCGGGGAAATGCCCGAACTTACGGAAAGCATGTCTATCATCTGTTCTATTGAGGCAGCGACCTGCGCCACTCCAAAGGCCCTGAAGGCCCCTCCCAGCGGATTGTTTGTGTAAACGGCAAATGCCTTTAAGGATGTGTTCGGTATTCGGTAGGGGCCGCCTGCGTGTTCCAGTCCAAGGGCCATTACCGCGCCTCCCAGGTGGTCATAGGGCCCGGTATCATATGTAACAGTTGCATCCAGCGCATGAAGCGTTCCATCGGATTTTGCCCCCAAACGGTATTCAAGCCGGGCAGGGTGTCTCTTGGGGCTGGCGATAAGGCTTTCCTCCCTGCTCCACCACATCTTGACCGGTCTTCCAGGGCAATTGAGAGCGGCAAGGCATAGAAGGCTCTGAACGCTTATGCCGTCTTTTCCCCCGAATGCCCCGCCGCAAAAAGGCGCTATAATGCAGACATTCTCCATGCCTACACCTGTGGCCCTGGCCACCTCCATGCGGTCCCTGAAGGGGGTCTGTGTTGCGGCGGTAATATATACCCTGTTGTCTTCTTTCATAACAGCCCATCCTGACTCTGTCTCCAGGTAGGCGTGTTCCTGCGCGGGCAGGGAAAAGGAACCCTGCACAATATATTTGCACTCCCTGAATGCATCCTGAATATTGCCCTTTTCAAGAGACCCCTTAAGAAGCAGGTTGCCGGTCGGGCTGTCATCATGAATGAGTATCGCCCCATCCTTCAGTGCGCTTTCAGTATCAAAAATCGCCGGCAGCGGTTCATATTCAATCCTGATCGAATCAATCCCCTTTTCCAGGACGTTTTGATCTTGAGCGATCACCAGGGCTACAGGGTCTCCGCAATGTCTCACCTTGTTGTCCGCAAGGACCGGCTGGTCGCACCTAACCACGCCCTGCCTGTTTGTTCCCCTGATGTCTTTCGCCGTAAGCACTGCGACGATGCCTGCCATATTCCTGGTCTTGTCTACATCTATATTAATTATCCGAGCGTGGGGTATGCCTGCCCGTTTTACTCCGGCAAAAAGCATGTCAGGTGCATAGAAATCGGAAGGGAACTTCAATGAGCCCGTGACCTTTGTGAAGGCGTCCTGCCGTGGAACAGATGCGCCTATATGAGGTATGGCATTCATATCCGGATCTGTTTTATCGAAAGTCAACATCTACTGTCCCCCTTTTTTAAGTATCATGGACAATGCCTCGATAAATGCTTCAAGATATTCCATGTGTGAGATGGTTACACGGATATAATTGGGAAACCGGAAGCCTGTCATGGTGCGCACCATTACACCCTGTTTCATGAGCTTTCTATAGGCAAGGCTGTCGCTCATGGGCAGTTTGATCATCACATAATTTCCTTCGCCGCTGATAAAAGGCAGTCCCATGATGGAGAGTTCCTTTGACAGATATTCCCTGCCCCTCTTCACCATCTCACGCGTCTTTGTGATATGTTCACTGTCCTCCAGTGCGGCGTATGCGGCCTCCTGCGCTACGGTATTTACAGAATACACCACGCAGGTCCTGCGTATGACATCCACAACCTCCCTGTCTCCTGCCAGGTAACCGATTCTGAGACCTGCCAGCGCATACATCTTGGAAAAGGTCCTGAACACCACGAGATTGGGGTATTCCCTGATAAGTTTCATACCGTTTGGAAAGTCGTCCTTTTCGACAAACTCGAAATAGGCCTCATCAAGAACAACAATACGGCTCCCGTTGATTCGTTCAAGAAAACGCCTCAATTTTGTCTCGGACCAGTAACTGCCAGTGGGATTATTGGGATTGCATATAAAAAGGATTTTGGTGCGTTCATCTATTATGGAGAGCATTTTCTCATCATCAAACCCGAAATCCTTTAAAGGCACAAGCCTAGCATGAAAACCGGAAAAATCAGCAACCCATTCATAGACAGAAAAGGTCTTGTCCGCGGTTATGATATTATCACCCTCCTGGCAAAAGGCCTTTATCACGAAGCTGATCACCTCATTGGCGCCGTTTCCTACCAGGAATTGATCAGGGTGGAGCCCGGACAGATCGGCAAGCCTGCAGCGCAGATGATAGGCATCACCGCTCGGGTATATGGACGCCTTTATTGCAGGAAACAGGTCAATGATTTTTTGGGCGCTTGCCGGAGGACCAAGGGGATTTTCATTATTATTTAACCTGAAAAGACGGTCGCACCCGTACATCTTTTTTAATTCATCATCGGGCTTGCTGGGGATATATGCCTCAAACTGCCGGATATATTCAGGGATCAGCCGGTCAAGCGAGGAAAGACTCATATAGAGGTTCCCTCCTTTTGAAAGACCACTATATCTCCCCAGCCGGCGTGGGGAAGAATAAGCCTGGGAGTAAACCCCTCCTTTATAAGTGAAGGGGCAAAGGCTGTATGCCAGGATATGCCCAGGTCCATTTCAAAAAACACGGTTTTATAGGATTCCTTTTCAAAGAGATAGAGGTGCTTTCCAAGGTTTTTAGATATATCTTTCCCTGACTGGACCGGATGAATGGTGACTGTGCCCTGGGATTTGTTAAAATCCGCTGACAGCACAGAGAACATATTGGTCCTCTCGCCTTCATCTTTCACAAGACGTATTTCGCGCGGAAAAACCAGCCTGTCATATTCGGCGCGCAGGTATTGCTCCATGTCCGGATGAGCCCAGACGCTTGCGCCCGGGTCCTCATGCAATTGTCTGTGATAGGCCGGTATTTTGAGGGTATTGCCATTTTTATCAAAAAATGCGAGTTCGCCCAGCAGTTCAAAGTAATCTTGAGGCAGGTCCTCGCTGGGATAGCGGTTAATCAGCCCGATTGCGGATGTCTTTGCTATCCTGGCAAGGCATTCTTCAACCAGTGCCCTTGATATAGCAGACTCCCGGTTGTGGTAAAAGAGATATGGTCCCGAACATTCAACCGTTTTATTACCTGACCAGTGCCAGATTATACCACCACCAATACGACCCGCCGAATCAAGGGCAATTGCAGCCGAATATTCGCCGCTCTTTACCATGTCTACCAGCTTGCCAGGATACATCAGGTAGCCCGGATAATACTTATTTCTATAATACTCCCGGACAAGCCTGCTCAGCAGTTTCAATTCCTCAGGCTCAGGTTTTTTTATTACAGAATCTTCAGAATCTCCGGTTTCCGGCAGAGGTTCTTCAGCCGGTTCAGGATATGACCTTTCCTTTATAAGGGCCAGCCTGTACTTTCCCACTTCATCAAGGTTTACCCTTAAACGGTCTACAAAACGCGAGGCGATTAAAAGGCCCATTTCGGCCAGCCCTGATTCCTCTTCAGGTGAAATGGTCTCTGTTATGTTGAACACCCTTATATTCAGCTCCCTGGCAACAAAAATTATTTCAACTACTATATAGTATTCTCTCCCTGAGCACCTTATTTCCACGGACTGATCACCGGATGTGATCCCGCACAGGTAGGTAAATATCTCCTCTACTGCAATGGTGATCTCAATGGATTTACTATCTTCAAGTCCCATGGCAATAGCCCCTTTTTCAACAAAGGAGGTTGCCAGAGGGAGAAAAGGCAACAGGACAGGAATGTTTACTGATATCTCTTTTCGTGATTTGGTGCTGAAATTCTGTTCCATATAGAGAGTCCTCAACAGATTTTGGATAAGAATGCAATTCACTATATATTAAGCTGCGAATTTTTTTCATAACGAAAGATAGATGAACCTGTGTAGCGTCCAATCATGAGCTGATGCACTGCAGCTATTTTTCCGGATTGCTCAGTTTTTCACTGATTATTGCACCTTTTTCAATGGGCAGCATGGCCATTATACCGCCTGCCTCTTTGCCTTTCATATTGCCTAGAATGCGCACTACCGTTTCAATCTGGAGCCTGTCGAGTATATCCGCCGCCTTTTTTGCTTCCATAGTGCTGTATAGCTTTACAAGATGGGCAATCTTCGCATCCTGTATGACCTTTTCCTTTTCTGCAAGGGTTTTTGCCATTGCGGTAAGGTTGTTCTGGAGATCATTGAGCTCAGCCATCCGGGTATCAATCTCTTCTCTTAGCGGCATCAGCTCCATCTGCATCTTTTTAAGTTCTTCCTCTTTCTGTTGCAGCTCTTTTTCTTTTTGACGAAGATTCAGGTCCATGGTTTCAACCTTCGGCCCTTCCTCTTTTTTCACCTCAGGAGCAGCCTCCTGGGCCATTGCAACATCAGTTGCCGCAATGCTTATAGGGGATGTCTTAAGAAAAAATCCGCTGATCACAACCTTGACACCAAGAAGGATAAAAAAGAGTACCAGTGTAGTGATATAGAAGTTTGGTCTTAGAGGAAACTCTTTCCGTGCCTTATTATCGCTGCTTCGTTTATTTCCTTCAGTTCCAATTGATTCTGGTCTTGATTCCATTTTTCCAGGTCCCTTTCTTTTAATTTCTCAAAAACTTTATATTGTCTGCTCTTTTCAAGCAGGTTTTTTCTTTTTTGGACCAGGAACTGCTCAGCCCTGATCCGTTCCATTTTTTTTATCTCTATCTTTACAAGAAGAGCATTTATAAACTCCGAGTGATTAAGAATCTCATCTGATGATACGGTTTCACGCATCCGTTTTTCCATATCAACATTTGAACTGTCTATCTCTTCTTTAAGTGCAATAATCGTTTCATCAATTTCTCTTAACCTGTTCTGAGCCCTTGCAAATTCAATGGACGCCTTTTCCTTCAGGTGCTCTCTGTATGAGAGTAAAGACTCATATCTGAATTTAAATTTCAATTATAACCCGCTTACAAAAACCTTGTTCAGCCATTACATAAATCAGTTCCCTTTAGATAGAAGCTTAGTCATCTGGGATACTGCTGTTTCAATTGTACTGCCTTCAAGCTCATCCTGCCTCAGAAAGCCGTTAAGATCCTCTATCATGTTAAGGGCATAGTCGGTGTTTTTATTGTTGCCTTTTTCATATGCGCCCAGGTTAACCAGGTCTTCTATCTTTGCATAGTCAGCAAGAATTTTTCTGAATTTATATGAAAGCGTAAGATGCTCCTTTTTTACCACATCACTCATTAATCTGCTTATACTTGAAAGCACATTAACAGCAGGGTAATGTCCTTTGGCTGCAAGGGACCTGTCCAGGACAATATGCCCGTCAACAATTGATCTTACCGCATCCGCTATTGGTTCATTCATATCATCGCCTTCTACAAGGACGGTATATATGCCTGTTATAGAACCTTTTCCCGTGCTTGTTCCCGCCCTCTCAAGGAGCCTTGGAAGGTGGGAAAAGGTGCTTGGGGGATATGCCTTGCTTGTGGGAGGCTCTCCTGCTGATAGACCTATTTCTCTAACTGCCATGGCAAACCGGGTTACCGAGTCCATCATGAGCAGCACATCCATATCCTTTTCCCTGAAGAATTCTGCAACAGCCGCGGCAAGGTATGCGCCTCTCATCCTTATAAGAGGGGAGGTATCCGATGTAGCAGCAATGACCACTGATCTTTTTAAACCTTCCACTCCCAGGTCACGTTCAATAAACTCCTTGACCTCTCTGCCTCTTTCACCTATGAGACCAATCACATTTACATCAGCCTTTGTAAATTTTGACATCATCCCCAGAAGCTTGCTTTTACCTACCCCTGACCCTGCCATAATTGCTGCCCTTTGTCCTTTTGCAAGCGTATTAAGACAGTCAATTGCACGCACACCCACTGTAAGGGGTTCCACTATTCGGTTTCTCGATAGCGGATTAATCGGTTGGGAATAGAGAGGTATTGTGCTTTCTGTTTTTATTGGTTCGCCTCCATCAAGGGGATTGCCCAGGCCGTCAAGAACCCTTCCGAGCATATTTTTACCCACATCAATGGTTGCGGTAAAGCTTAATGCCTTTATTGAACTACCTGGCTCTACGCCATCCGATCTTTCAAGGGGCATAAGAAGGATATTCTGGTCCCTGAAGCCTATAACCTCTGTCCTGAAGGGTTTCTGCACATTTGCTGATGTGACCTGACAGATGCCTCCAACAGGCATTGCAGGGCCGTTGCCTTCAATTACATTCCCGACCACCTTGGTCACCTGGCCTTCCACTGATATGGGGCACAGGGTGTTTATTCTGTCATAATATCTGTCAAGGGCAATTTTCATAACATACCCTTCATTGCCATAAGGTATTCCTTATCAATAACCTTGATCATCTCATCCAATTGATCATCTATTGTTGCATTAACCCTGCCGAACCCTGTCTCAAGGATGCATCCTCCCTTTCTTATGGAAGGGTCTTCCATAAGTTGGAAATTTCCGCCCTTTGTCAGCCTGGCCAGATCGGGAAGCATCTTTTTCACCTCTTCCATATCATCAGGATTAATGATTACACGTACCTTTCTCTTGTCGGTAAGGAATTTTGATGCTGAGGTGATACAGTGTTTTATTACTGCGCTATTTGTCTTTGTCTCTTCGCCTATTATTTTTCTCAACATGAGCTCGATAAGCCTGAGCATTTCTCCTTCAGACTCATTGAATATCTGTATCTTGAGATCTCTCAACTCCAGGAGAAGCGCATCATACTGTTTTCCCATCTCCTCCAGTTTTGATTTCTCAAGATCAAGACCATCATTTTGCCCCTGCGCAAAACCCTTTTCATATGCCTCTCTTTCAAGCCTTGCGATCCTGGCCTTGAAGTCTTCTTTAAGAGTAGGGTCTTCGCTTTCAATAACAGGCAGATGCCAGGAAACTATACTGGGATTATCACCTGTATCAGCGCTTGCTGATGAAGAGCTGAACTCATCTCCAGGTGAAACCTCCTCCGCCTTAAAGTTTTCTATGTTAAAAAGGGGAGAAAAATTATCTTCAGAATCACTAAACAAGGACTTCATCTCCTCCCTTGCTGCCTAGCACGATCTTTCCTTCTTCTTCAAGTCTTCTTGCAGCCTTTACAATATTGAGCTGGGCCTGTTCAACATCCTTCAGTTTTACCGGGCCCATAACCTCCATGTCTTCCTTCATCATTTCTGCAGCGCGCTGGCTGATATTATTGAATATCTTCTGTGTGAGTTCCTCGGAGCTTGTCTTAAGGGCAAGTATCAGTTCATCATTGCTGATTTCCTTCAAGAGGGCCCTGATAGAACGGTCATCAAGACTGACAAGGTCTGCAAATACAAACATCTTCTGTCTTATTTCATCTGCCAGTTCTTCTCTTATACTTTCTATCTTGTCAAAAATATTATTCTCCGTCTGGTTATCCAGATTGTTCAATATTTCCGCTGCAATCTCGATCCCGCCCTGGCTTGCCTGGGTTTCATTACCCATGTCAGAGATCATTTCATCAACAACTTCATGTATCTCTTCAATAATCTCAGAAGGAACATCATCAAGGTCTGCTATCCTTATTATGACCTCCCCCTGAAGATGCTCAGGCAGGGCCTTTATTATCTCTGCTGCTGCCTGATGCTTCATATTAACCAGAATCAGTGCAATGGTCTGGGGGTGTTCAGTCATGAGAAGATTGGCAAGAACAGTAGGATTGTAGTTGCTCAGCTTTTCAAAGGATTTCTCATTCCCTTTAGAAAGAAGGTCACCGAGCAGTTCATCGGACTTTTTGGTATCAAATGCCTTTGGCATGGTTTTCTGGAGAAAATCCTTGCCTGATAAACCCATGCTGCCGTCACCCATCTCTCTTGAAAACTCATCCATGACAACGGAGATTGTCTTTGAATCAATCTTCTTGATGGCAGCCATTTCTTCTCCAAGGACCTTTATTTCCCTGTCATCAAGATGACGGAAGACCTGGGCTGTAAAGTTTTCACCCATTACCATCAGAAATATTGCTGCCTTTTTCTTTCCTTCCATCATACTCTCACCACCGTTTAACTTACTTCATTAAGCCAGGTTTTAATGATATCAGCAGCAACATCAGGGTTCTCTTTTGTTGCCTCAATGAGTTTTACCTTTTCTGTATATCTTGTCTGGAGTTCACCCGCACTGTGTGTCTCTTCCCTTTCTACGCCGGAACCGGAGGGGAGGGCCCTGACAGAAACAAATTCACTTGTCTGGCTGAGCCATTTTTTAAATGGTTTAATTGCAACAAGAAAGAACAGGCCAACTATAAGGACATTCAGGATCGGCTTACTTGCCTTTTTAAGATATCCAACCCAGCCTTCTGATGCTGCCGCGGGTATCTCCTCGATGCTCTTTTTTTCCATGCTGAATGCAATATTTGATACGGTCACCTGATCTCCCCTGTCAGCATTGAACCCTATTGCATTTTTAACTATATCTTCAAAGGTCTTCATCTGTTTCTTGTCCCTTTGCTTGAATACCTTTGTCGGAGTTCCCTTGTCATCCGTGGCCTCTTCATATGGCCCGTCTATGATGACTGACGCAGAAAGCCGTCTTATCTCTCCTGATTCATCTATGATCTGTTTTTCAACCCTGTTGATCTTGTAATTGAGTACGGAGTTTTCCTTTTCAAGGAGGCTTGCAGATGAAGTAGTTCCCTCTTCACCGGTCTGAATTCCCTGATTAAGGAGATCAGGTGAACCCTGTGGTAACCCTTTGCCCTCAGTGGCCTTTTCCTTATTTCTCTGCTCGCTGTATATTACAGCGCTGTCAGGATCATATTTTTCTTCAGATGTGTTAATCCTCTTAAAATCCACATCAACCGAGACCCTTGCAACAACGTTTTTTATGCCCACTACCGGTCCCAGCATTGTTTCAATCTGTTTTTCATAGGTATCAGCAAGTTTTCGCTGGTAGTCAAACTGATCGGCGCTTACATCGCCTATACTGTTTTTATCATGCCCCTTTGTGAGCATCCCTCCCTGCATGTCCACTATGGAAACATTTTCAGGTTTAAGCCCTTTTACTGAGCCGGAAACAAGATTGATAATCCCCTGGAGGTGCCTCTGATCCAGTTGCCTGCCCGGTTTAAGTCTTACCACGACAGAGGCGGTAGCAGGCTCCTCTTCTTCAGCAAAAAGAGAATCACCGGCAGTTACAATATGAACCCGTGCATTGTCTATTGCATCAAATGTTTCGATGGACCTTGCAAGTTCACCCTGAAGGGCCTGCTGGTATCTGAGTTTTAGTTCAAACTCGGTTGTGCCGAAATTCATCTTGTCAAATATCTCAAAACCTACGCTGCCTCCAGTTGGTAGTATACCTTCAGTAGCCATATCAAGGCGCAGTTGATGAACATTTTCATCAGGCACCATTATGGTCTTTCCGCCATCCTTCAACTGGTATTGTACCCTGTTCTCTTTCAGTTTTTCGGTTATTTTTGAGGCATCAGCAGGATCAAGGTCACTGAATAATATCTGGTAATCAGGCCTGTTTGTATACGCCAGAAGGGCAATAAACCCGCCAATAACTATTCCAAAGGTTATTAAGAAGGAGATTTTTTTCCCTGCCGGTATTGCCTTAAAGACCTCTATTATATTTCCCATGCCTTCTGCCATTTCAACTCCTGGATTTAAAATTTATATAGTGAATTTGCCGAAACTAAAAACTCATCCTCATTATTTCCTGGTAGGCATCCAGTAATTTATTTCTGATCTGCAATAAATACCTTAAGGATATTCCGGCCTTTTCTGATGCTATCATTACTTCATGGATATTGTTGTTTTTGCCTGTAGCAAAGTCTGTTGTAAGCTGGTCTGACTCCTGTATCTGTTTTTCAACATTGGATACAAGCTCTTTCAGGGTATTCTGAAATGAGATACCGCTATTTTCTGTGTTTTTATTGATCTTTGATGGAAAAAGGAATTCCGTGTTAGTGTTCTGAATTTTCATATGCTAACTCCTATCTGCCTATGTCAAGTGCCTTTGTTGCCATATCCTTGGCAGCCTTGATTGCAGAGGCATTTGCCTCGTATGACCTGTTTGCATTCAGCATCTGTACCATTTCCTCTACCAGATTTACATTTGGCAGATAGACATAACCCTGTTTATCCGCATCCGGATGGGTAGGGTCATATATCTTTTTCATTTCCGTGTTTACAGGGACTATTTTTGAGACCTCAACCCCATATATCTTGGTATCCAGGGTTTTTTTTAACTGGTCTTCAAATGAATTATTCATAGGGATAGTCCTGAAAATAGCCGTTTTTCTTCTATAGGGGGTACCATCTTCTGTCTTGGTTGTATTTGCGTTTGCAAGGTTCATTGAAATAACATTCAACCTTGTTCTTTGTGAACTCATACCGCTTGCAGATATATCCATGCATTTTAATAAATCCATGTGTTACCTCCTTGACTCAATTACTGCCTTAAGTAATTCAAATTTCTTTGAAAGCAATCTGGTGGATGTCTCATACAGGAGATTATTCTGGGACATCTTTGCCATTTCATTATCGATATTGAGTTCGTTTGGCTTGCCATATTCCCTGATTAACTGATGGGGGTCAAAACCATCACCCAGAACGGATGTGCTGTTCATCAGGTCTGACTCTCCTTCCAGGGGTTTGATGGTGGGGTTATCCATTGCCTTCTGGAGTTCCTTTTCAAAGGGGATCTCCTTCATGACATACCCGGGTGTTTCGGCATTTGCAAGGTTCCCGGCGATTACATTCTGTCTCACAGACCTTAAATCAAGCACCTTTGCCAGAAGCCTGGATGTGCTGTCCATAAACATATTTTTTCCGGATTTTATTGTTTCCATGGTTCCTCCTGTTTTCTTACAGATATGCTTGCAAAACAGATACCAAAATCGGTCAGTTTTTCTCTGCTGATGTTTAATCGAGAAAACTTCACATAGGGTCAGGAAGCACTGATGATAATATAATGAATTTGCTGGATATTTAACCTTTTCCGCCCTGATGATATTATTTCCGGAAGGATTGGAAAACAGAGGGAATTGTTAATCAGTGACAATTATCCCATCATTTTTACGCCTGAGAAATAGCTGTTTTGCGTCAAAGTATTGACGAATTAAGGTTCAGTGTAATCAGTCTCATATTCATGCAGCTTGTTTCTGAGTGTCCTGACGCTGATACCGAGCATCTTTGCTGCATGGGTCCTGTTACCCTTATGATCATCAAGGGCCTTTATGATCATCTTTTTTTCCATCTCCCTCAATGGCACGGCAGACTGGTTAAGGCTTACCCCCTGTGCCTGTGACGGGGCAGGGCCGAAGATCATCTCAAGGTCTGAAGCGGTAATCTTATCAGAATCAATAAGAAGAGTGCACCTTTCTATGAGATTTTCAAACTCCCTGATATTTCCGGGCCATTCTTTGCCCTTCAGATAGGTTATTGCATCGCTTGCAAGGCTCTTTTTTGAGACATTGTTCAGTTGGCAGTGTTTTTCAAGAAAGAATTCGGCCAGGGGCGCAATATCATCCTTTCTTTCCCTTAATGGCGGAAGTATCAGAGGCACAACATTGAGCCTGTAAAATAGATCGCTCCTGAACCTTCCTTCCCTGACCTCTTCGTCAAGTTCCCTGTTGGTGGTTGCGATAACCCTGGTATCAACCGGGATGGTATACTGACCTCCAACCCTGTCTATCTCTCTTTCCTGAAGGACCCTTAAGAGCTTTGCCTGAATGGATACGGCCATTTCGCTTATCTCATCCAGGAGGAGAGTGCCGCCGCTTGCGAGTTCAAACTTGCCCTTTTTTCTGTTTACTGCCCCGGTAAATGCCCCTTTTTCATGGCCAAACAGTTCGCTTTCAAGGAGGTTTTCAGGCAGTGCAGCACAGTTTACCGCAATAAAAAGACCGTCATTCCTGTTACTGTTTTCATGGATATACCTTGCAAGTACCTCTTTACCAACCCCTGTTTCTCCCCGTATCAAGACTGTTGAACGGGAAGGGGCGATTTTTTTAGCCATCTGCAGCAGTCTTTCCATTGATGGGTGGCTCGCAATAAGCTTCTTTTTTTTAGAATCCTGTTTTGATCTGATGCCCTGCTGGCTTGAAGGGATATAATAATCCTCAAGGGCTGTCTCAAGGGTTGCCCATAATTTATCAGGCGAAAATTTGGCATTAAGGTATTCAAACGCACCCAGCTTGATGGCATTGACCGCATCGTCCACGTTTGAATTAAGGGCTATCAGTATAACCGGGAGCATGGGCATCTTGCCCTTTACATCCCTTAACTGTGAAAGCGCAGATTCGGAATCGCCGTTGATCTGGCCGACCCAGACCCTTGGCGAGATAGTATCTATTTTTTCATTTACATTAAGACTTTTATCTGAAAGCAGCACCTTTAATCCGCGGTCCTCGAGCCTTTTCCATATCTCTTCGGGGATAGCTACATCAGATGCTGTCCAGAGTATACTGTTTGAAGAATCATTCATTATAGGTTAATTTTCTCCCATGGATAATTTCTTGAGCTGTTTTGACAATTGAATGGAACCGAGTTTTAGCTGTGCCCTCTGCTGAAGTATTGTGTCCTCACCGCCTTCTGAGATATCGCCAAGCAGCGTCTCTGCCTTAATGTTTTCTCCGGTCTTAATATAGTCCATTGCCTGTTTGAACCTTATCTCCCAGTAATCCTGATTGTCAGCCTCATACCCAAGGGCAAAGCCCTTTTCAAATGCCTTTACCGCCTGATAGTATTTGCCCTCAGCATGAAGGATATTCCCCAGCTCTATGTATGATCTTCGCAAAAGGTTCTGTGCATCCTTATTATCAAGGCCGATATTGATGCTGTTTATCAGGGCGCTTTTTGCCTCATCATATTGTTTCCTGTCTTTAAATGAAACACCCAGGCTCAGGTATGCCTTTGCCATATCCTGTGGGGGCAGGGCGTTATTGTTCTGTATAACCTGATTGTAGATATCCTCTGCCTCTTTATTTCTGCCCTTGAGCTGATACATGTCGGCTAAAAGTATATTAACCCTTTGCAGATCAGGTTCCTGCAATTTTTCCTTTTTGGCCTTTTCAAGAAATGATATTGCCTTGTCTGTCTCTTTCATGGCGATATGGCAATCGGCTATTCCCATCATGAAATTACCTCTTGAATCGATATTGATGTCATGGGTGTTTATCTGACCATATACTTTGACGGCTTCATCATTGCGTTCAAGCTTCCTGTAGGCTAAAGCCACCTTTACAAGCACTTCAGGGTTGATATTATCTTTAACGGTTTCTTTGTTTTCATTGTAGACAAAGATAAGATCATTATACATCCCTTTTTCACTAAGCCTTTCAATCTCTTTTTCTAAAGAGTGTACATAGAGACGTTTTGCATCCTTCCGGGTTTCTGTCAGGATGGGCTTCAAGGCCACGGCTTTAATGGTTTTAATGGTTTCAACATATTCCTTTTTTTCAAACTGCTGGTACGCCTTTTCGAGCAGGGCCAGTTCGCTGATGGTCTCATCTGATGTTGATTTGCCTACCTCATCCAGCATGGCTATATCAGAAAAATATTCGGCAAGCCTCAATTTTGAAATGGCCGCCCCTTCAGAAGCGGGATAGTAGTCAATAACCATCCTGTAATACTTTTCAGCCTGTTTGTCATTCTCTTCATTATGATATGTGTCACCTATGCGGGATAATAAGAGATCAATGGTCTCCTGTTGACCGCCCACGTTGACCGCTTTAAAGAGATATTTCCTCGCCTCCTTGAATTTTTTCAGATAGATATAATTCTTTGCACTTAAAAGTATGGCATCAGGATATTCAATGTGCAGACCCGGATACCTGGCCTCAATCTCATTCAGTTTCTGTTCAGCCTCCTGATACAGACCCACCTTATGATAGTAGTTACCTATCCAGAGGTTTGCCTCCATCGCATATTTTGTGTCATCATACTGATCAAGTATAACTTTCAAATCTTTCATAGCCTTTTCTGTCTGGTCGATCTGTAAAAAGATCTTGCCTCTGGTAAGATATGCAAGGGGTGTTAAATCAGGTGTTTTGCTGCTTATAACAATGCTCAGGTAGCCTAGTGCCTGATAACTGTTGTTCATACCTGAAGCGACTATTGCCATCTTGATATAGCTTGGCAGGGTATTTGGAGATTTCTCAAAATTATCCACTGCATATGTGTATGCCTTGATAACCTTTTCGCCTACACTTTTATCGCCCTTATCCCACTGGTCATAATAGAAATCACCACGCCAGAATGCGACCGCTTCACGTAAGGCAGATTTTGGGAATTCCTTAAGAAACTGGTTTGAGAGTGTTATGCCCGTACTATAATCGTTTATTTCTTTTGCCTGCCTTATGCGTCCTAAAAGGAATGCCTCTTTTGGGCTTAATTTATCTACATCAACTGTTATATCAGTACTGTCAGGCAGAGTGTCTTTTAAAATGGGTTTAACATCAACCGCTATATCAGGTATTGATGCCTTCTCCGGTGTAGCCTCTTTCTGCTCGACTGCTTCTTTCTCAGGGGCTGCTTGATTCTCCTGAACTGCCTGTTCACCCTGAGCCACCTCTTTTTGCGGAATTTCTTCTTTTACCTGAAGGGTATTATTGTGATTGTTCATTAACTTTTTTTTATCTATCTTCATGCGGACAATGTTATTGAACTCTTTTTTATTATTATCGATAGGGAGATCAACAACAGGGGTATCTTTTGTTTCTGTTTTCTTATCGGTTGATAAGGCAGAAAGCATCTCTTCAGGCATTTCTGCTATATCCAGCACAAGCCTGTTCCCCACTGATATCCATGATATCCCTGTCTGATCGGGTGGGGAGTTGAGGTTAATTTTTATTGCCGTGGATTTAGTCTCTGTTTCAGAGATAGAGGCACTGTTTAACCATTTGTCAGAGTTGTATGTTTTTGTCTTAATATTCTCTGATGAGGCATTAATAAAAAGCGCCATAGCATTTGCCTCTGAGTATTCAATCTTCCATCCGGGCCTCTCTGATGCGCCTATAACCATCCTTGCAGCGTTCTCCTTAAACCCAAACCTGATATCCTTTATATTTATACCTGTATTTATATTTTTGATGTTCGCTGTCTCATCACTGGGCTCGATACTTACCAGAAAAACAGATCTTTCATTGATCCAGCCACATGTGATCCTGCCGTATCCATTATCTGTTTGAAGAATAAAATCGGTTTTGGACTTATCTGTCGCATTATCAGATTGAATATTAGGATTGTTTTCCAGCCTTGCAGCCAACCCTTCAGGTTTGTCAGCATCAGTAAATGAAAGGGCCAGTAAACCGTTTTCTGTTGTACTCAGAGAGTAGAAGGGCTTCTTTGCGAGTTTGAAGGTATATAAACAGCTTTTATCTGTTTTTATTACCTCAACATCAGAGAGCATGTTTCTCTCGCCTGTTTCCGCAGCCAGACCCGCTTGAACAGGAAAAAAGGTGATAATTCCTGCTATGAGAATATAAAATAGTTTGTTCATTTTTTCTTGTCAGCTATTGTTCTAAGAAGGCTTATAATCTCTTCCTGCTGTCTTATAATCTGTAGGTTTGTCTCAACCATAAACCTTGAAGATATTGAAATTTCACGCAGATATTCTGTATCCTTATTGTTGCTGTAGGTAGTAACATTGTCATCCCTCAGGGATTCATAGAATTCTTTATTTAGTTTGAGGTACACACCCTCAGGCAGGTCTTTATTTGAAGCAGACTCATCTGCCGCGATGCAGTAAACAGTTATACCGGAAACAATAAGCAAAATTAATGCTGAAGCATATATGACCTTTTTTATTCTGTTACTCATTTTTGTCTATCCTTGTGAAAGATCTTTCATATACTGCTCAATAGCACATCCTATGCCATCATGAATCTTTACCTTAAAATAACCTCTTTACAGGTATAACATCTTCAATTAATTGGTAAATTATGGAAAATAAATCTGATTTTGGTTCAGGTTTGTAATGATTCTTTTATTATAATGTCAGAAAATTGACGTTGAACTGTGGATGAAAATGAGGCTCATTTGAAAAATAGACAAAATTTTGTCGAAAACATGTTTTTATCAATTTAGCGGCAGGTATGAAACTGATGAAAACCTGATCATCAAATATATATGGGATAATTTTCCCTTTTGTGTTTTGTAAGGGAATAATTTTCCTACAGAGATGGCAGAGAAGAGAGTGTGGCACCTATATCCGATCCGCTCACATGGTATATCTATTATCCCGATTATCATCGAAATCGAAATCCTTATCGAAATCGTAATCGCCATCGTAGTCGGTCTTCCCCTATAATTCACCATTGCTTAATCAACCATGCATGACCTGGTTTCATCAATGGCATTATAATTGCTAAACAGAATATTAAAGGAGAATGAAGCATGAATATTATTGAGGCGCTTGAAAAAAAGAAAGACAACTTTGTTAAAATAAAAAAATTTGCAATACAGCAGGAGGAGCTGTTATCTGATGATCAGATAGATGAGTATCTTTCTTTATGGGATAGAAGGGAACAGATCAGAAAAGAGATTGAATCTGATCAAAAAAAATACAAATCAGCATTTGACAGGGCTGATATGAGGGAAAGAGAAATGGCAGTGTCTTTTAACAATGAAATATCAGCGATAATTGAATCCATCATGGATGTGGATAAAAGGGTAGAAGAGCTTGTACGCGAAAAACGCGGGGATTTACTTGGTGAAATTAAGGGTATAAAAAAGGGCCGCACGGCTGTAAATAGTTATGGCAATAAAAAAGGGCCGGCATATTCCAGATTTATCAAGACTGTTGGATAAGATATATAAACTATCAAATGTCAAGGTTAGCCCCCGATCTTTTACCGGCTACAAATAATTTTCAGTACGTGAAATAAGATCATTCTGGCAGTCTATAGAAAGCTCCACAAAATAGGCAGAAAAGCCTGCAATGCGTACAACAAGATCGCGGTAGGTCTCGGGATCCGACTGCGCTGCGCGCATGGTTTCGGAGGATACTATGTTATATTGTATTTCCATTCCACCTGAATTCAGATATGTCTTTGTCATGTCACGCACCTTTGCGATTCCGTCTTCACGGTCGAGTACCGAGGGATGGATTCGTACATTCAGCGCCATACCGTCCATAAATTTGCCATGATCATAGCAGAGAGCGGATTGAAGCACGGCAGTCGGTCCGAGCTTGTCCCTCCCCTGAACTGGAGAAGCGGCGTCAGCGATCGGCGTACCTGCTTTTCGACCGTCCGGTGTCGCCCAGGTATGGTAACCCTGTGCAACATGGTTAGCAGCGCTGTACATGCCGGCTTTATAGATTTTTGATCTGGTGCTGTAGCAATCTTTGCAGACATTATAATAGGTATCTGTTACCCACTTCATCTCCATGTCTGCATAAGGATCGGCATTGCCGAAGTGCGGCGCCTCATTTATGATTATCTGCCGAAGAGACTCGTATCCTTTCCAGTCAGCCATAACCGCATCGTAGAGTTCGCGTGTTGTGCATTTATTATTGTCAAAACACATGTATTTAATAGCAGTGATTGAGTCAGCGATGGTGGCCAGGCCCACGGCAGTTCCGCCGTATGAGTTATATTTTGCTCCTCCGCATGAGATGTCTTTTCCCCTTTCCATACAGCCTTCTACTGATATGGAGACTATGGGGAAGATCATATTGTTCATAAAAATATATTCAAGATAGTTGTCAATGGACACCTGCGCCCTTACGATATAACGGGCAATAGAGGTAAAGGCCTCCTTTACTTCTTCGATTGAGTTCATATCATACAGGTACCCTGTGTGGATGGGGCACCGTTCGCCGTTATAGGGGTTTATACCGTCGTTGATTGCCATGTTAAGCATAGAGCTGTAATGCAGATATCCGCTGGGCGGGGATATTCCGCTTCCCGCGGCATAGTCATTACCTGAGCCTGTAATTTCCTGGCAGCCGATGAGTGCGTAATCCCTCGCGTCGCGCAGGCTGAATCCAAGTTCCTTCATAATACCGGGGATGATGACATCATCGTTCTGGTACAGCGGTAGACCTCCCACCAGTTTGTTTACTGTAATGGCGCACTCCCACAGCTTACCGGGCGTATTTTTGTGTACACGTAGAGAGACTGTAGGATCATGCAGACTGAGCCGGCCCAATGTCTCGAGTGTCATATAGGTGACCGGGTTGCTGGCGTCCTCCCCTGTATCAGGATCTACGCCGCCTATGGTGGTATGAAGGTAGGTATTGCCTATGCCGATTATGGGAACAAGCGGACCGATACCGCCATTATAAAAGCTGTTTACCTTCATGAAAAAGCAGTCGACAATTTCCTGGGCCTGGTCCATGGTAATACGGCCTTCCTCAAGGTCCTTTTTTAAAAACGGCCAGGTATACTGATCAAACCGACCGAAGGAGCCGATATCATTTACACCGGCCATCGATATCATCATTTCATAAAGCAACGCGGCCTGACAGGCCTGCCAGAAGGTACGAACAGGGTTCTCGGAAATCCTCATCAGATTTTCACCCATTTGGGTAAGCTCCGCCTTACGCTGCGGGTCACTGCATTCTTTAACCTTATTGAAGCATGTCTGCCCGTACCGTTTTAGCAGGGTTGTAGCACCGCTGCACGAAATTTCCACGGAAGAGTAGAAAATATATTTGTCTACGTCTTCACCCATAAGATTATTTCTGTGTGCATCCATCCAGTCTCTTGCCTGTTTAGAGATGGCGGCATAACCTGTATTCAGTATTTTTGAATATCCTGGCGTCATGTGACCCGGAGGCATCAGAATAAGCGGGGCCTCCTTTCCAAAGTCGCGAACGGCAAGATTCGCCAGTTCATCATAGCCCTCCGGCTGCCATGCGTCTGCCTGGCTGGTAAACGTGCGGTTTTTCCAGTACTCACGAACAGAATTCAGCTCGTCATAGTCTTTCTGACTCATAATCATTCGAAGCTCATCAGTAGCGGAATTGTGATAATAGCCGTCATCGCCCATTTTCCATTCGCCCTTATCGACAGGGTTCAGGTATGTCTCTCCTCCGCCCCAGATGGGATTGATTATAGTGCCGCAAAAATATTTGCTGTTGTTTGCCACCAGGATTTCAAAATCTTCGACTCTCAGGGTCATCTTTTCACACATCTCGCGGAAGATCATCGGGTACCTGAGGACAGGGATAACATTCTCGTATTTTTTATGTGCTTCTGTAACGATAATGGATCGTTCCGGGTCTACATGATATATACGCGCACGAATCGCTTCATACATGGTGCGCATTCTACCTGTTACTGGTCTGAACTGATACAAAACGAACCTCCGTCCTGGTAGCTTTCTATTGCCTCTGTGTCACAAAATAAACTAGAAAAGCGGATAGCTATATAATATATGTGACAGACTAATGAATGTTAAATTAATTTTGACTCTATAATAAATTCATTGTCAAGGCAAAATATTCTTCTCGTTGTAAAAGAAGAAAAATGAATCAGAGACCCTGGGTTTTATATTGTCTTTTTGGTCTCGCGGTGGCTATGGGAACTAGGAGAAGTAGGAATTTTGATATAATCCTATTAGGCATGTCACAAAAACTAACCTATTTATTTAATAATTTGTATTAAAACATAAGCAATATTACTGATAAAATGTATTAAAACCAAAGCTAATTATGTGATCCGGAAGAAATAGAGCCGTGGATTGTGCACTCATTTTTTATACGTTTCCTCTTTATCCATATATCAAAGCCCTTTTGCAGGTTTGCTTTTCTATGTCTTGTTTTTTGAAGTAACAGCTATTGATCCACACTCCATTGATATTTGCCTGGATAGGTAGATTTTTGCAAGACTCTGATATGGGATATCCTTTTTATTGGCAAGGGTCTTCAGCTCCGCTAACATATCTTCCGGAAGCCGAATAGAGATCGACTTTACTGACGGTTTTAATTTAGGGAAAGACGCCCTTTTTAAAGATTTAGTGTCAAAATAATCAAGGGGAGAATGAGTTGCCCAGAACTCCCGTTCTTCATCTTCATTTTTAAAATCAGTGATTGTTTTTTTGTTTTCATTATAAAATGATATCTCTTCGTACTATATGTATAACATCAGTGTAAGCCCGTAGGGCAAAGAGATGAAATAATCCTTTGTTAAAATTCTCAACCTAATAACCTCGCAGCGTCACACTTTTCATATAATTTAGGAAAGTGATTAAAAATGTCCAATGTTAAGGGCAGGTCCCGATTTTTCACCGATCTTTCACTTATAAATCGTATCTTTTCATCCATGGGCTTTATTCTCCTCCAAGGCATTTGAGCACCTCCTTTCTGTGCTCACTTTACCTCATTTCTGTTACCCATGTTCCACGACTAATTTGTTACCTATCTCTCACGACCGTACCTATTAGGTATTCAACAGTTTAAAGGCTAAACGATCTATTTTGTTTCCCTTAAACAGGTATAAACCAGACACATTGGATAAAATTACAATCCCAGAGTCATTCTTAAAATTTGCTACCATTGATGATCGATAACCGCCTGACCCTCCAGGATGGAAATGAGCTTCATCTATGTTTGGTAGTTTGTTTCTTAATATGATCCAGCCTATCCCCATAGACCGTTTACCTCTCTCATAAATACAATGCTTTTGGTTGTTTAGGTACTCATATTTTCCTTCAATATTAGCAATGATAAATTTTGACAAATCAATAACTGAAGACAATCCTCCTCCTGCTCCTGCCAAGATATTGAAATCCCAATTAGTCGATGCTCTTCCTTTCTTATCAAGCCCGGCAACCAGTTTTCCTTTTATTTCTTTTCTGATTGTCGTTGTGTCTTTCATATTTAGGGGATCTAGGAGCTTTTGCTTTAACAGTTGTTCATATGATTGGTTCGTATATTTTGAAAGGATATAGCCAAGTAGACCAACCCCAATGTTTGAATAGCTTATTTTGCCTCTCCTTACTAATTTTAAGTCATTCTTGAGATAGTGAATCAACTTTTCTTCAGTAAAATCTTCATATGGGCAACTAACAATTTTTCCAAAGATTGCTGGGAATAATAAATTTAAAGTTGAAGGCAAACCAGATGTATGAGTGGCGAGCTCTTTGTAGCTTATTTTATGGTTATCTTTTAGGGGAAAACCTAATTTTACATTTATTGTCTCATTCAGGTCGATAAGTTGTTCTGTTTGAAATCGAGATAATATTGCAGATGTAAAAAGCTTTGTAATAGACCCAATTTCAAAAATTGAATATTTATTATCAATCTCTTTTATTGAATCTTGTTCTTTAATAGCTCCGTAATAGCTCGCAGAGCTTCCTTTTATTTTCGCAATCGAAATTTCAGTTGCTATTGGAAACATATTGATCGTCTTATTGATCATATCTTTTTCTTGCGATGTGAACATTCGATTTCCTTCGTTCAGTTAATATTGGAAATAACGAAATGCATAACCAGCAAGGCGGCAGCCTTGTCTGAGTTTATGCGGTTGTTCGGTGTATTTCAATTTTCAATGTGACTAAAGTATATAACTATAGCTCTTCCCCAATTCTATTTATTTCATCTTCAATATCCTTACATGTTAATTTGAGGCTCTCAGTCATTTCCTCAAAAACACGGAATAGATCCTCAAAAGCAGCACTATCCATTTGACGATGAAAACGTAATGCCATTTCAATCTTCGTTATAAATTGTCTCAGAGTTGAACTAATAATCATTGTTGAACTTACTAGTGTATCAGGAAGATTGTGAAGTGGAATGTTTGTCATAGCTGCATCAATACGTCGAAGCCCTTCAAGATCAAAGAAAATACTACCTTCTGCAATATTGTAAATGGCTTCGCGATCTTTCAGTTGATCCGTACTGTGAACGACTGCCTTAGCACAGTTTCTAGAAAGAACGTAAAGAGATTTTGCCGTCGTGATACGAGCATATCTGTGTTCTTCTTTATAAAGCTTCAATGCACTCTTGTGTTGTACTCGAGATTGTAAATAGGCGATTAAAAATGCTGCGATGATTGCTAGAATCGAACCTATAGCTTGAACCCAGGCAGCCAGTTCAGCACTGCTCAGATCAGTGCTTAAGCATAATGTGTTCATGGCGCTTTGTATCTCTCCTTAATAGGTTTATTTGTACTCTTAATTTTACACCGAACGAATAAGGATAGATTGTGCGAAGCCACAATCTTATCGTGTGGTTGGACGAGCCCGGTGACTATATAGAGAAAATATATTTTAAAAAGGAGAT
>CAZCMD010000016.1:0-44114 GCA_964499695.1 uncultured Desulfatiglans sp. | reverse complement strand
TGAGATCAAGAATATATATGAAGAAGACCGCACTGTTGAGGGTGAAATAATCGCAAGGCTCAAGGGCGGCATGGCCGTTGATATAGGTCTTCAGGCATTTCTGCCCGGTTCACAGATCGATCTCAAACCTGTAAGGAATTTTGATTCCCTTATAGGCACAAAGCATGAATTCAAAATCCTGAAATACAACAAGAGAAGGGCCAATATTGTCCTCTCCAGAAGGGCGCTCCTTGAGAAAGACCGCAAGGTAAAACGTGACCAGACAATGCATGACCTCAGGGAAGGCGCTGTTCTTACAGGCACAGTAAAAAATATAACAGATTACGGTTTCTTTATTGACCTGGGCGGGATAGACGGCCTTTTACATATAACCGATATCTCCTGGGGCAGGGTCGGCCATCCATCTGAGCTTTATCAGGTAGGTGACGAGATCACAGTAAAGATACTCAAATACGATGAAGAAAAAGAGAGGGTCTCTCTGGGCCTTAAACAGCTCAATCCTGACCCATGGATAAATGCCAATACAGATTACCCCATCAATACCAAGGTAAAAGGAAAGGTAGTAAGCCTTGCCGATTACGGTGCATTTGTCGAGATAAAGGAGGGCATTGAGGGCCTTATCCATGTATCAGAGATGTCATGGACACGTAAGATCAGGCATCCTTCACAGATATTGAAGGTGGGCGATGAGGTAGAGGCGGTTGTACTTAACATTGACTCTGAAAACAAGAGGATCTCCCTTGGTCTGAAACAGGTTGAACCAAACCCCTGGAAGGTGATAGGCGAAAAATATCCCATAGGCACCACCATTGAGGGCCGGATTAAGAATATAACTGACTTCGGTATCTTCATAGGCATAGATGAGGGCATAGACGGCCTTGTTCATATCTCAGATATCTCATGGACAAAGCGGATCAAACACCCCTCTGAGGTATACAAGAAGGGAGAAGAGGTGCAGGCGGTTGTCCTCAACATCGACGAAGAAAACGAGAGATTCTCACTTGGCATCAAGCAGCTTACAGTTGACCCGTGGGATGAGATACCTGAAAGATACAAACCCGGCACAAGGGTTACAGGCACTGTTACCAACATAACCGACTTTGGCGTCTTTGTTGAGCTTGAAGAGGGGATCGAAGGGCTCATTCATGTGTCTGAGCTTACAAAGGACAAGAGCGGTAACCCCTTAAGCAGGTTCAAGGTGGATGATGTAATCCAGGCCAAGGTTATCAACATTGCAAAGGATGACAAAAAGATAGGGCTTTCAATCCGTAAGCTTGAGGAAGCTGAAGAGAAGGATATGTACAGAAGCTATCTTAATAATGGGAAGGAAGCCACCTCAAACCTTGGTGAACTGCTGAAGGCAGGTATGCTTGATCTTGAAAATAAAAATCAGGATCAGGAAAAATAATAACATCTCAGTCATCCATGGATGACAATACAGAACATGAGGTTAAAACAGGTTTTAACCTCAATTAAAAAACAGCCTGCCCGTCAAATACGGGCAGGTAAATTCTAAAATTCCTTCCAGAAGATAGATCATGAAAAAACACCCTGTTTTGACCACCATTTTGGTACTTTTGTTTTTAGTCATCGGATTAGGTCTTATCATGAAGGCGATCAGCGGCTCCATTAGCAGCTCATCAGGGATAGCCTTTACCAACAAGGTTGGCGTTATCCCCATAATCGGCGCTATCGAGGACTCAACAGAGCTGTTAAAGCAGATTACCATCTTTACAAGGGATAAATCCATTAAGGCTATTATACTGCGCATTGACTCACCCGGAGGGGGCGTTGGGCCATCCCAGGAGATATACCGCGAGATCATACGGGCAAGAGAGGTAAAGAATGTAATAGTCTCAATGGGGGGCACTGCTGCATCAGGGGGCTATTACATAGCCTCTGCAGGTAACAGTATAGTCGCAAACCCGGGGACCATCACAGGCAGTATCGGTGTTATCATGCAGTATTATCAGTACAGGGAACTCGCTGAAAAGATAGGGCTCAAAATGGAAACAATAAAAAGCGGGGAATTCAAGGATATAGGCAACCCACACAGGGAGCTCACAGAAAAGGAACGGGAAATACTGAATGCTGTTATCTCTGATATACAGACACAGTTCGTAAATGATGTTGCTACCGGAAGGAACCTTGCACCTGAAAAGGTAAGAGAGATCGCCGACGGCAGAATATTTACAGGCGCAATGGCAAAGGAATGGGGTCTTGTGGATCAACTGGGTAACTTTGAAGATGCTGTAGCCCTTGCAAGGGATAAGGCAGGCATAGAGGGCGATGTCAACCTTGTTTACCCTGAAAAGAAAAGGTTATCAATCCTTGATTTTATAGCAGGCGAAGCAGCAGAATCCATATCAAAGGCAATCAATAATATCTCCGGCACCAGGATAGAATACAGGTGGAACGGATTTTCTAACGGAATGAACTGACATCCCCCTTCCCTTCACGTATAACCTCAGGGTAGTCATTAACCAAGGAAATCACGCTTGAGGGCTCGGGCTTAAGCACCCCTCCGTCTATAATCATTTCAAGTGAAGAGCCGTAGGCATCTTTTATGGCATAGGGCTCTTCATGGATTGCGCTTGTGGTTATTATTGGTCGCCCAAGGGTTCCCACAATCGCAAGGCATATATTATTGGCCGGCACCCTGATACCTACTGTCTTATTCTTTGTGAGCATTATATGGGGCACAAGCTTGGTGCCTTCAAGAATAAATGTATAAGGCCCTGGTAAAAGTCTTCTCATTGTTTTATATGCAAAGTCAGACACCTTCGCATACTGGCTTATACCCTTAAGGCTGTCACAGATAATGGAAAAGGGCTGTTTCAGGGGCCTGTTTTTAAGCTGGTGAATCCGCTGGATACCCTTTTTGTTATATAGATCACAACCCATACCATAAAAGGTATCCGTTGGGTAGGCTATAAGCCCTCCATTGTCAAGGGCTTCGCATACCATGTCGATGAGCCGCTGCTGCGGGTTATCAGGATTTATTGAGATGATCATAAAGGGGCTTTTTATAAAAAAAGGAGTTTTATGTCAAATTAATAAGTGCACGCTGATTATTGACAAATCTTTAAGGAAATGGTCTTCTCTGGTTTTTATTAAACAATTTTAACAGACATTAACCCATGCTACCATTTGATATACAACTGATATTCGCATTTGTGTTTGGCCTCACCATAGGCAGCTTTCTAAATGTGTGCATCTACAGATTGCCCATTAAAAAATCCATTGTGACCCCGCCGTCCGCGTGCCCATCCTGCGGATACAGGATAAGATTCTATGACAACATACCTGTGCTGAGCTACCTGATGCTATGGGGGAGGTGCAGGAAATGTGGGACACATATATCCCTCATATACCCTGCGGTTGAACTTGCAACAGGCCTCATAAGCATGGCCCTCCTCATGAAATACAACATCCTGAATGGAAATTTCCCTATATTTTTTATTTACCTCATCTTTATATCCGCATTGATATGTATCGGGTTTATAGACCTTGAACATCAGATAATCCCTGATGTGATCTCAATCCCCGGGATAATAGCAGGTCTGTTCTTTTCCCTGGTTATTAATCACATCCCCTGGCTGGATTCCCTGATTGGCATTCTAGCCGGAGGCGGGATATTTTATCTCGTGGCTGTTCTTTTTGAACTCATCATGAAAAAGGAGGGTATGGGAGGGGGCGATATCAAACTCCTGGCCATGATTGGGGCCTTCTTAGGATGGAAGTCCTTATATTTTGTCATCCTGACATCATGCCTTTTAGGGGGCATCATAGGAGGGTTTTCTCTTATCATGTCTAAAAAAGGTATCAGGACAAAGATACCCTTCGGCCCTTTTCTGGCCCTGGGCGCAATACTCTATGTTTTTTTTGGTAAAGAAATAATTAACTGGTATATGAATTTTCTGACCCCCGGTTTATGATTATTAATTTTAACTCTTTCAGGGCATACAATTGAAAACTCCCATATTCGGGCTCAGGGCCGGTATACTGACACAACTGATATTCCTGATTGTCGCGGCCATGCTTCTTATAAATGTGGTTATACTGAACCTGTATGAAAAAGACCTGGTCACAGAAAAGGAGAAAACAGGAAGGCTGCTTTTATCAGGTATAGAATATATTATTGGTAACACCTTAAATAATGGCGAAAAGGAGCTTAAAAATATCCGGTTTGGCGCTGACTTTACCTCGCTTGTTCAGGAGATGCTTGACACAAGCGAGTACAGGGGGATAGCAATTGTAAATGCATCAGGAAGATCCGTATTCGGTATTAGCCTTGATAATGACAAAAAACAGTATGCCCTGACCCTGGCAATGACTGCCATGAATACGGTAATCCAGTCTGTTAATTATAAAGGCACCACATGGGGGGTGCTCTGGCCAAGAAAAAGCGAGCTATACCTGTCATCCCCATTAAGATATAAGGGGCGCGTTATCGGCGGCATATCGGTAACCTCGTCGCTTGAACCTCTCTATGAGGCGTTAAGAAATTCCGAAAGGCTCATTATCATATATATAGCCATTGATACCATCGTGCTTGCAATTGTAGGGATATATCTTCTTTCAAGGATTGTTGTTAACCCGATACACAGCCTTTTAAGGATGACAGAGGAATACGAAGATAGTGAAGCCATCCTTACGGCAGGCGAGGCCCCGGCAAACGAGATAGGGAATCTCACAAGGGCGCTAGCCAATATGTTAAAAAGGCTGGATGAAAATAAAAGAGAACTCAAGTCCCATATTGTTTCTTTAGAAAAGGCAAATAAAGAGCTGAAGGCCGCCCAGAATGAAATAGTGCAATCCGAGAAACTGGCCTCTGTTGGAAGGCTCGCAGCAGGTATTGCGCATGAGATAGGAAACCCCATCGGTATTATCCTGGGGTATATTGACCTGATCATGAGAGGAGACCTCACACCCGAGGAAGAAAAGGATTTTCTAACAAGGGTAGAGGGCGAGATATCAAGGGTTAATACAATAATCAGGCAGCTATTGGATTTTTCAAGAAGTAGCGAAGAGGAGAGGATAAACCTGAACATCCATTCCCTTATTACAGACACTGTTGAGATGCTCAAACCACAGTCAGGGATGAAGAAAATCGCAATTTCACTGGCGCTTACTGCAGAAAATGATAATGTGATCGCCGATAAAAACCAGATACAGCAGGTCTTTCTGAATATCCTGATAAATTCCATAGATGCCCTTTCTGAAGAAGGGGAGCCCATGGAAAATGCGCAGATCCATATTATCAGCAAAAACAGGAATGGCCTGCTAGAGCTTGAATTTATCGATAATGGCCCTGGCATATCGGTTGATAAGCTTGATCATATTTTTGATCCCTTTTTTACTACAAAGGACCCCGGGCATGGCACAGGGCTGGGGCTATCAGTCTGTTATAGGATAATTCAGGCTTTAAACGGCACAATAAGGGCGGAAAGCTCTTTAGGAAATGGCATGAAAATCCGTATTGAGTTACCCATTAATAATAGCCCGGATACATTTTCAGGAGAACCCAGATGACCATATCAGGAAATCGCGTACTGATAATTGATGATGAAGCAAATATGCGGCACATGCTTACCACCATGCTTGGTAAAGGTGGGTACATCACTGACGCGGCAGCAAACGGGGCAGAGGCATTGTCAATAATGGATCAGAATGATTTTGATTTTGTCCTGTGCGATATCAGGATGCCGAAGATGGATGGCATGAGTTTTCTTGCGATTGCAAAAGAAAAATACCCCGAGATTACAATAATCATGATGTCTGCCTATGGGACCATTGAAACAGCTTTGGAGGCCATGAAAAAGGGTGCCTATGACTATATATCAAAACCATTCAAGACAGATGAGGTGCTTCTTGCCCTGAAAAAGGCAAAGGAACGTGATCAGCTCAAGGAAGAAAACCTCATGCTCCAGGGCAGGCTTAAAAAACTTGAACAGAAATATTCCTTTGGAAGTATTGTTGCCGGAAGCGAGGCAATGGCTGATGTATTTGACCTTGTTGACAGGGTGGCCGATTTCAAGACAACAGTTTTGATAACCGGCGAAAGCGGCACAGGCAAGGAGCTCATAGCAAAGGAGATACATTCAAGGGGGAGGAGATCCTCTTTCAATATGGTGGCAATAAACTGTGCCGGCATACCTGAAACACTCCTTGAGAGCGAACTGTTCGGTTATAAAAAAGGGGCATTTACCGATGCCTCAAGGGATAAGCCGGGCCTGTTTATGCAGGCAAACAAGGGGACAATATTTCTTGATGAGATAGGTGAGATGCCCTTTTCACTCCAGGCCAAACTGCTACGCATCTTACAGGAGGAGGAGGTTACCCCCCTGGGCGGGACAACCCCTGAAAAGACAGATGCAAGGGTGATTGCCGCCACATCAAAGGATCTTGAGTATGAGGTAAAGGAAGGAAGGTTCAGGGAAGACCTTTTTTACAGGATAAATGTCATGTCCATCCACCTTCCGCCCTTAAGGGAACGCCGCAGCGATATACCACTTCTCACCAGTCATTTTGTTGATATATTTAACGACAAACTTGGGAAGAGTGTTGAAGCTCTTTCGCAAGAGGCAATGGCGCTCCTTATGGGACACAGTTGGTCAGGGAATATAAGAGAGCTGGAAAATGTTATAGAAAGGGCCATTATATTATCTAAGGGTAAACTGATTACCCCCGCTGAATTACCGCCCTCCATAACAGCCGGAGGTGGCCACATCTCTGTAACTGAGCCGGGGGATACCCTGTCTATTAAAAAGGCAACAAAAAACCTGGAACAGGGGCTGATAGAAAAAGCCCTCAAGCTGACTGGCGGCAATAAATCAAAGGCGGCCCAGATACTTGAGATAAGCAGGCCGATTCTGATTGCAAAGATCAAGGAATATGACATAACGTAGCACATTACAGAATTATTAGGATCATACAGTTTATGGGTATTATAAAAATTATTTCAGGCGGCCAGACAGGGGCTGATCAGGCTGCACTTGACGCGGCCATAGAAATGGGTGTTCCGCATGGCGGATGGGTTCCGTTAGGCAGGATGACAGAAAACGGCAGGTTATCACCACGCTACAACATGCAGGAGATAGATGCCATCAACTATGACTTAAGGACCGAGAAGAATGTTACAGACTCTGACGGCACACTCCTGTTTAGTTCGGGCACCCTTAAGGGCGGCTCTCTTCTTACAAAGAAGCTAGCAAGAAAATATCTTAAGCCGTGCCTCCATATAGACATAGAAAAGACGAGGGAGGCAGAGGCTGTTGAGATTATCAAATCATGGCTCGATGTCAGAAAGATTGAGGTGCTTAATGTGGCAGGGCCAAGGGCCAGTGAAAGCCCGGTAATCTATGATGCTGTGGCAGGTATCATGAAATCGGTTCTGTATCTGGCCGCTGAAAAGGCAGGGAGATACCCGGCATCTGTTATGGAGGCGGTGGATACGCTTATTTCCATGATGACAAAGAAAGAGATGGTTGCCATATCAAGGTTTTCTGAAGCAGATATTGGTCAGCCATCAATAGACCTTATGCAGTTTATAACAAAACGGTTCGGACTTGATTCAGGTAATGAACCCCTCATACAATCCTGCATGATTGTTAGCAATGCTGAAAGGCTTGATAGCAAAGGGGCCGCAAAGGAAATAGTAAGGGAATTATGGCTCAAACTCCATGAAACCCACAGGTTAAGAAGGGTGAAATAGCCCTTTTACTGTAAGCCTTTATGATGTATAACACAGTTGTTTTTCAGGCCTGTATTTCTTTTATTAACCATTTTAAAAAGGAGGATTGTTATGAAAAAGATAGTATGTGCATCTCTGGTAACGGTTTTTCTCTTTTTTACAGCATTACAGGTATCAGCGGCAGACTACACTGCTGAAGAGGCAGAAAAGCATATCGGTGAAAAGGCAACCGTATGCGGCAAGATTATGGACACCATGCCCTATCAGGGGCAGACACTCCTGGGCATGGGCAAGGCCGTTATGGAGCCCGGCGCTGTAGGCATTGAAGTGGCTGATGCCCTGAAGGACAAACTGGATAAGGACCTTTATGTGGGTAAAGAGATCTGTGTAACAGGCGAAATCCACAAGAACCCGTCAGACGGTGCCTCAATCACTGTAACAGACGCTGCACAGATCAAGGTGAAATAGAGCACAACTACCCGAATAGCTTAAACAGAGCAATTTTGAGTCCATCCGGGATTTTTTTATGGATGGACTCAAACCTGGTTGTCTATCTTAAATGTCGAAATTTCATGAGAAACAGCCATGTCGAGCACTCACCTGGCGGATTTATATGATGTATAGCTAAAGATGCTGATGCACACGGTTAAGAGAAATATTGACCCGTTCACTGAGGAGTTTATGTTCCAACTTTCGGGGAGGGAATTCAAAAATTATCCTGATTTTTTAGGCGAATTGATATTTTGAGGTACAGCCCCTATTTCACGAAGTGGCTCTAACTGCGAGGTACCGAAGTGGTCGTAACGGGGTCGACTCGAAATCGATTTATCTTGTGAATAGCAGGGCACGTGGGTTCGAATCCCACCCTCTCCGCCATTATTTCAGTGACTTAGACTTGATTTTGCGTCATATTTGTGGCAAATTTTATTTAATTTATTGTTTATTTTTTAAGGTGATTGATAGTGAAGCCAAAATCTCATACTTTATTTCATTTTACTAAGAATATTGATATAATTAAAGATATATTAAAAAATGGTTTTTGGCCGAAGTACTGCCTAGAACATTCTCGTTGGTATACTCTAGATAAAAGAGATTTGTATATAGCGTGGCCTATAATATGTTTTTGTGATATTCCCTTGTCTAGAGTTGATGAGCATGTTAATTTTTATGGTAATTATGGAATAGGTGTATCAAAGGAATGGGCACAATCGAATGGTCTTTCGCCTGTCTTATATATAAGAGAAAATAGTCTACAACATGAATCACTACAGCAACTTTGTAATGAGAATAGAATAAAGCCATTTTATGATAAATCTAATTTACATATAAACACATTGTTGGGACACATAAAACCAATTGAAGGAACTATGTTTATTAATAATGAATTTGTCAGTAAAGAATTTTATCAAGAAAATGAATGGAGATACTCAGCAATTGACTCTTCAAAAATTGGTTTATTAAGACCTTGGTTGAACGCAAATGAATATACGGATGAAGCTATTCTCTCAGCAGAGAATGCTAAAACAAAAATACATTCAAGTATTAAAGTATCACCCTGTGATATAAGATATATTTTTGTTAAATCAGACTCAGATATACCTCCTCTTGTGAATTTTATTCAAACTGATTTAGATATGTATCCAAGTCATGATATTAAAATTCTACTTTCTAGAATAATATCATTAGAGACTATCAGTCGTGATATGTAAAAACTTTTATTTACATTAACATGGAATTTTTTCCAATTATCTAAATATTTATTTGAATCATTATATTATTTTACCTTTTTCTTTTTTTTAATAATTTTCTGCATTTTATCAAGTGCGCTCTTTAAAAGTTCTGCCTGATACTCCCCATAATGATCAATCATTCTAAGGTCTTGATGTCTAAGCAAATGGCTTACCATTCCTTTTTCAATAGATTGTAATACCTGCATAGCAAAAGATTTTCTGCTCCATTCATTCAGGTTTATTTCAATATCCGCTTTCTTAGCCGCTCTGTTGAATATCCTGTTTAAATTTTTTGAATAAGGTTTATCAGTTTCCAGATTCGGGAACTGATAAATTCTTAAACTCTTTTTTATTGAATCAAAAAGCTCTTTCAATACTTCAGTAAAAGGCAATAGATGCAATCAAAAAGGATATTCAGATCATTTACATCCCCTTCAGATAATTATGAATCTCCTCATACCTTAAATCATTTTTATCTATAATAAACGGTATGAGCATGGCCCTGTGGCCGCTTCCCATGATCAATAAAACACGTTCACCTGGTTCAACGGTTTTCATTATATTAGCCAGGATATAAAGATTTCTTTTATACCATGCCTCTGTAAATTCCACGCCGGGGTTTGACGCTTCATCCCCCATTTCTAGTATGGTTCCAGATACAGGTTTTTATTAATATTGAATCAATATATTTTTGATTTTTTCCTGCTGATAAGGTAACTTATGCTTCCTGATATTGTTAATTGCAACATTTGCACGAGGAGATGAGTTGATGTTTGAATTTACGCGGATGATGAGACTTCCGCCATATGTTTTTGCTGAGGTAAACACCCTCAAGATGCAACTCAGGCATAAGGGTGAGGACATTATTGATCTTGGCATGGGGAACCCTGATCTTGCCACACCTAAACATATTGTAAACAAGATGATCGAGGCCGCAAGACTGGGCCATAATCACCGTTATTCCGCATCCGCCGGTATCCCCAAGCTGAGGCAAGCAATATCAGACTGGTATAAACGAAGATATAATGTGGATATTGACCCGGATGAAGAGGCTATTGCCACAATGGGGGCAAAGGAAGGGCTTGCCCATCTTATACTGGCAACAATTAGCCCTGGGGATGTAGTGCTTGCTCCAAATCCGACATACCCCATCCACCCATATTCGGTAATTATTGCGGGCGGTGATTTAAGGAGTATACCCATAGCCCCTGACCGGGATTTTTTTGATGACCTGACAACGGCTGTAAAGCAGACATGGCCAAAGGCCAAGATGCTGATCATTTCATATCCCCATAACCCTACAACAGCGGTTGTGGATAAAGGTTTTTTTAAGAAGGTCGTAAAGTTCTGCAGCGAACAGGATATAATGGTGGTTCATGATCTGGCCTATGCGGACCTTGTGTTTGACGGTTATACTGCCCCGAGCTTTTTACAGATCCCGGGTGCAAAGAAGATAGGCGTTGAGTTTTTCAGCCTGTCAAAGAGTTATTCCATGGCCGGCTGGAGGGTGGGCTTCTGTGTGGGTAATAAAAAGATAATTGCTGCCCTGAAGCGTATAAAAAGCTATTTGGACTACGGTATGTTCCAGCCCATACAGATCGCATCCATCATTGCACTTAACGGCCCTGATGACTGCGTAAAAGAGATTGCAGAGACTTACAGGGAGAGGCGTGATGTCTTATGTGACGGCCTTGACCGCATAGGGTGGCATATAGAAAAACCAAAGGGTACCATGTTTGTATGGGGCAAAATTCCGGAGCAGTACAGAAAGATGGGCTCTGTGGAGTTTGCCAAGATGCTTATTAAAAAGGCAAAGGTTGCTGTTTCACCCGGAAGGGGTTTTGGCGAGTATGGCGATGATTATGTAAGGTTTGCACTTGTTGAAAACCCGCAGAGGACAAAACAGGCTGTCAGGGGTATAAAACAGGTTTTGTAACCCCTGTTCAATATTAAATGGAGAAATAAAATGAAGCAGGTGAATGTTGGCATTATAGGGTTCGGGACTGTAGGTGCCGGGACCGCTGAGATCCTCCTTAAAAACAGGGAGATAATAAAAAAACGGGTCGGGCTTGATATCGTATTAAAGAGGGTGGCAGACCTTGATCTTAAATCTGACCGCGGTATTACACTCCCCGGTGGCGTTCTCTCAAACGATTCAAACGGGTTATTGAATGACCCTGAGATAGATATTGTGGTTGAACTTATAGGTGGCATGACAACCGCAAAGAAATTCATCTCCACCGCCCTTACTAACGGCAAGCATGTTGTAACTGCCAACAAGGCGCTTCTGGCTGAACATGGGAGTGAACTGTATGAAATAGCTTCAAAGAAGGGCGTAACCCTTGCCTATGAGGCAGCAGTAGGCGGTGGCATGCCGGTTATTGGTGCATTAAGGGATGGGCTTGCAGCCAACAACACCCTTAAAATAATCGGCATATTAAACGGTACAAGCAATTATATCCTTACCCGCATGTCAAAGGAGGGTTTACCCTATGAGGATGCTGTAAATGGCGCAATAAAACTCGGGTACGCAGAAGACCCGCCCACACTTGATGTGAACGGGACTGATGCGGCACATAAGCTTGCCATACTCATCTCCCTTGCCTATGGTGTGCCTGCACCATTTAACAGCATATACAAAGAAGGCATAGACAAACTCACCCCTGAGGATATCCTTTTTGCGGATCAGTTTGGTTACTGCATAAAACTCCTCACCATTGCACAAAACCTTGGGGATGAGATAGAGGCAAGGGTACACCCTGCCATGCTCCCAAAGAACCATATGCTTGCCAATGTGAATGAGGCGTTTAATGCGGTCTTTATAGAAGGAGACTATGTGGGCCCCACACTCTATTATGGTCAGGGTGCAGGCAGAAGACCGACAGGGAGTGCCGTTGTCTCAGATATCATGGCTATAGCGAAAAAGATAAAAAGCGGTGCGGATAAGACATCTTCTCCACTTGGCTTTGCCGATTCGACAGGTCAGGCAATAAAGATACAGTCTATAAAGAACCTTAAGACTGCCTATTATTTCAGGTTCATGGCTGTTGATAATCCCGGTGTACTCTCAAAGATATCCGGGGTACTTGGTGAAAAAAACATAAGTATCTCTTCGGTTATCCAGAAGGGAAGAGAGAAAGACGGGGCTGTACCTATTGTTATGCTTACCCACGAGGCATATGAACAGGATGTTACTGAGGCCCTGGCAATGCTTGATAAGCTGGATATACTTAAAGGTAGGACAATGATGATAAGGGTGATGGGGTAAAAGAAAGGTATACGGTTTGCGGTCTGCGGTTTACGGTAAAAGATTAAAAGCTTTTCAACCGTACACCGAATACCGCAAACCGTAAACCTGCACGATGAATCCTTTTAACTATTAAAAGAAACAGAATTAAGATGGATAATAACAGAACTAAATATCTTGTTTTGGTCGGCGACGGGATGGCTGACTACCCCATTGATGCACTGGGCGGTAAAACACCCCTTGAGGTGGCTCATACCCCCAACATGGACCTTATAGCCTCATGCCGCATTGGCTGCGTTAAGACCATACCTGACGGCATGGAGCCTGGAAGTGATGTGGCAAACCTTGCCCTTATGGGATATGACCCGCATCTATACCATACAGGCAGATCGCCCCTTGAGGCGGCAAGCATGGGTGTTACACTCGGTAAAGATGATGTGGCATTCAGGATGAACCTTGTCACCCTTGATAAAAGGTCTGATGATGAAATAATCATGCTGAGTCACAGTTCAGGGGATATAACAACCGGCGAATCCACTGAAATAGTAAATGACCTGAAGCACATATTAGAATCAAAGGAGATAAGTATCTACCCCGGGGTCGCATACAGGCACCTCCTTGTATGGAATAACGGCCCTGAAAAGGCACACACAATACCGCCGCATGATGTACTTGACCAGAACATGGCGGAATATCTAAAAAGCAATGATCCTGTTGTTAAACTTATCAGGGGTTCATGGGCATCACTTGAAAAACACCCTGTAAACACCAAAAGAAAAAATGCCGGGTTAAAAGCAGCAAACTCCATCTGGCTCTGGGGACAGGGAAAGGCCCCTGCCATACCAACATTTAAGGGAATTTATGATCTTACTGGTGGAGTTATTTCAGCGGTAGACCTTATCAGGGGCATAGGAGGATACGCTGGGTTTACTCCTATTCATGTAGATGGTGCAACAGGTTACCTGAATACCAACTACAGGGGCAAGGCACAGGCGGCGCTTAACGGGCTCAAGGATATGGATTTTGTCTTTGTCCATGTAGAGGCACCTGATGAGGCAGGCCATAATGGGAACTACAAAGAGAAGATAGAGGCTATCGAACGTTTTGATAAAGATGTTGTGGGCGTTGCCCTTAATGGTCTTAAAAGTTTTGATGACTACAGGATCATGGTTGTAAGTGACCATTACACACCTATTATAAAGAAGACCCATACATCTGAACCGGCCCCGTTTGCCTGGGCAACCCGTAAGGAGCTTGAATCCATAAATCAGGCCAAAGGCTTTACTGAAAAAAATGCCATTAATGGTAACCTGCTCATAGCCCCTGGCCACACTCTTATGAAACATTTTCTGGGTGCGTTATGAAAAAGGCCCTGACAATCGCCGGTTCTGACAGTGGCGGAGGGGCAGGTATTCAGGCAGATATCAAGACCTTTACCGCTTTCGGTGTCTTTGGCACATCAGCCATAACTGCACTCACCGCACAGAATACCATTGGTGTACAGGGCATCTCTGAGGTTGATCCCGGATTTGTAAAACAACAGATAAAAAGTGTGCTGGATGATATTGGAACTGATGCGGTAAAGACTGGCATGCTCGCAAGCCCCTCAATAGTAAAGGCTGTTTCCGATACATTAAGGGAATACAGCATAAAAAATATTGTGGTTGACCCGGTCATGATAGCAAAAAGCGGTGATACCTTACTCTCAAATGATGCCTGCAATACCGTCATAAAAGAGCTTATCCCCATAGCCGCTGTGGTAACACCCAATGTCCATGAGGCAGAGGCCATGCTAAACATAAAGATCGAGAGCATTGATGACATGAAACGGGCAGGCACCATGATTAAAGAAATGGGCTGCGATTTTGTTGTTATCAAAGGCGGGCACATGAGTGGGAAAGACCAGATGGCAACGGATGTGGTCTTTGACGGCAAAGAATATTCCCTCTTATCAGAGAAACGTTATAATACGAAAAACTGTCACGGTACCGGCTGCACCTTTTCAGCGGCAATAGCCGCAGGTCTGGCAAAGGGTTATCCTGTCTTAAAGGCAATCGAACAGGCAAAGGCATTTATCACAGCGGCTATCAGAGAGAGTTTCAGCATCGGTAATGGCCACGGCCCAACCAACCATTTTACAGGTATGAAAACGGGGTGGTAATATGATCATTTCGCTTATGGCAGCAAGGTCAGACAATAATGTAATAGGAAACAACGCTGAAATCCCCTGGAAGGCAGAGGGGGAGCAACTCCTCTTTAAGGCCATGACATACAACCACTGGATACTTGTTGGAAGAAAGACATTTGAGGCAATGGGGAGGCTCCCAAACAGAAAATACGCTGTCATTTCCGGCTCGCATGAGGAGAAGACAGGTGAGGATTTATGTTTCTTCAAGACCATTGATAATGCACTCAAATACCTTTCAGGTGTAACAGACCTTGTAGTAGTCTCAGGGGGTGGTCAGATCTATGCGGAGATGATATCAAGGGTTGATGTGATACATCTCTCTGTTATCCACTGTGAGGTAAAGGGGAATGTATTTTTTCCGGCAATACCTGAAAAATTTAAAATGGTCTTTTCTCAGGATTTCAGGTCCAATATAAATTATACATACCAGATATGGACAAAGTAATATTTGTATTTAACACCGTATTTCATCATTAAGTGACGAAAGTCTTGCTGGTAAAAAAATTGTAGAGACGGGTTTCAAACCCGTCTCTACTACAATAGATATATGGCGTAAAATTCAGATAATAATAAGAACCGGTATAAAGGAGTAACACTATGAATATACTTTCTGTATCATGCAGCCCACGTAAAAACGGGGCAACAGTGGAAGTTCTTCATGAGGTACTTGAGGGGGCGAAGGAAGAGGGTGCTGATGTTGAGCTGTACAGTGTAGCAGGTAAAAAACTCAATGGTTGCATCTCATGCTATGCATGCAAAGAAAAGGGAGAATGCGTTTTAGAGGATGACATGAAAGAGCTTTACTCGAAAATGAGTAAGGCAGATGGTATCGTTTTCGGAACACCTATCTACTATTATGGCATGACTTCCCAGGCAAAGGCCATTATTGACCGAAGCTTATCATTGAATACACCTGCTAACAGCCTTAAGAACAAGGTTGGCGGGGTTGTTACTGTGGCCGGAAGTCTGGGTATGGTGGATGCCCTTAAGGACTTTTACTTTTTTTTCGCGGTTAAACAGATGCTTCCTGCGAGCTATGTGGCCATGTATTCAGGTGCAGTGGATGACCTTAAAAAGCTTGAAAAGGGGATGAAGGCGGCAAGAGACCTGGGCAGGCAGATGGTTAAACTGGCCTCTAAAAATTTTATGTACCCGGAAGAGTTCCCGCCAAGGCCATTTGCCTTTGGGACACACACCCTTTGATGCAAGCAATCGGTCTATAAATTGTTTTCAGGATTTTGCATATGAAAGAAGTCTGCAAACCGGACTTCCCGATAGAAAAGGCAACATCAAAAAATCTCAAGCGCGCATATAACATCATGCACGCAGGTACAAACAGGCTGTTTAAAATACCGGGATAAAAGTTGCCCGGTTTGATCTTATGGAGACCATCCTGCTCTCTAACGCTGTCCATACAGGAGCTTACGGAAAAGACTATAAGCCTTCAACCAAATATCACAAGAATGGTTGCCAAGCTTGAAGGCGCCGGCCTTGACTGTATAACAATATCAACGTGTTATATATTTTCACACAATTAAATTGACAGTACCTGTGTCTCTCAATTAAAATCTGCATATTCCGAACTTCGGTCATGTCCGGGCATCAAATTTTCTTTTGGATCAACAAGATATAGACGGAGGGCATCAATGAAAGAACAAGCGAATACATCCTTTACCCTATCACCGGCAGTACTTGAATATATCGATAAATGGAAAGATAAGCCGGGCAATCTCATAATGACACTCCACAAGGTACAGGAAGAATATGGATATGTCCCCAGAAGCGCTGCATTACAGCTCACAGAACTCCTTGACATCCCACTTGCCAAGATATACGGAGTACTGACCTTTTATCACCTGTTCAAACTTAAAAAACCAGGGAAATATCTGATACAGGTATGTATCGGCACCGCATGTTACCTGAATGGCGGAGAGGACCTCCTTCAGGAGCTTGAACATATCCTGGGCATAGGCGTGAATCAGACAACCCCCGATGAACTTTTTTCGATAGAGGCGGTGCGCTGCATAGGCTGCTGCGGTCTTTCGCCTGTCATGAATATAAACGGTGAAATCTTCGGCAAACTTAAAAAGGAAGATCTGGCAAAGGTCATTGCACAATATACTAAATAATTCTCCCGGAGGGAATCATGTCAAAACTGAACAGAGAACAATTCAGAAGCCTGAGAGATAAACTGAAGGCTTCGAATGAACAGCAAACCGAAATCGTTGTCGGACTGGGGTCATGCGGTATAGCTGCCGGTGCAGCCAAGACTTTTGATGCCTTTCAGAAGGAAATAAAGGCAAAAAGCCTTACAGGGGTGGTTCTTCGCAGGACCGGGTGCATGGGGCTTTGCGCATCAGAACCTACAGTAGAGATAAAAGTACCCGGTATGGCAGATATTATTTATGGATGGGTAACCCCTGAAGTTGCCCGTGATATAGTGCAGAAACATGTAATGAGACAGATACTTGTCAGTGATTTCATACAGGACAAGTCCTTTAAGGATATTTTAAAGGAAGGAGAATAGCGTAAAATGTCATTCAATAGATATATTCTGATATACCGGGAGTCGGATGCAGGCGTGGACAAGAATGAAATGCTGTTTGATGCCTTTATGAAGGAGCTGAGTGAAAAGGATCTTTCCGACTCCGTCCAGGTGGTTGACGCGGTCATGAACGGCAAGGCTGATCCTGACAGCACCCTTGTAAAGATCATACCTGATAACATCTATTTCAAATGCAAAGGGACCGATGATGCTAAAAAAATAGTTGAAGATTTCATAATCAAAAACAAACCGGTCAAAAAACTTGAATCACCGTCAAAGGAGATTCAGTACAGGATAGTGCTCAGGAATTGCGGGGTGATCGATCCGGAAAACATAAATGAGTATATTGCCAGGGAAGGGTATTCTGCTCTTGAAAAGGTTTTATTTGATATGACACCTGATGAAGTAATAACCGTGATAAAAAAATCGGGTCTCAGGGGCCGCGGCGGAGCAGGTTTCCCAACCGGCAATAAATGGGCCTTTACCCAGCAGGCGGATGGAGATGTCAAATATGTTGTCTGCAATGCTGATGAGGGTGACCCAGGGGCATACATGGACAGGAGCACCCTTGAAGGAGACCCCCATTCCATAATCGAGGCAATGGCGATTGCAGGATATGCAGTTGGCGCCAGCAAAGGATATATATATATCCGTGCCGAGTATCCCCTTGCTATAAAGCGGCTCGAGATAGCCATCAGCCAGGCAACCGAAATGGGGCTTATGGGCAAAAATATTATGGGAAGCCATTTCAGCTTTGAAATAGAGATACGCTACGGGGCAGGCGCATTTGTATGCGGTGAAGAAACAGCTCTGCTCGCATCCCTTCAGGGAGAAAGGGGTATGCCAAAACCAAGGCCACCTTTCCCGGCAGTAAAAGGGCTGTGGGGTAAACCGACGGTAATTAACAATGTTGAAACCCTGGCAAATATTCCTGTTATCATTATAAAAGGAAGTGACTGGTTCAACAGGATAGGTACCGAGAAATCCAAGGGCACAAAGGTCTTTGCTGTAACCGGAAAGGTTAAGAATTCAGGACTGGTTGAAGTGCCTATGGGTACAACCTTGAGGGATATCATCTTTACTGTAAGCGGCGGCATAGGTAACAACCGGAAATTCAAGGCTGTTCAGACAGGAGGCCCGTCAGGAGGGGTTATCCCGGAAAAATTCCTTGATACGCCCATCGATTATGACAACCTGATAGCATTAGGCTCCATGATGGGGTCTGGGGGTATGATTGTCATGGATGAGGATAACTGCATGGTGGATGTAAACAAGTTCTACCTCCAGTTTTCAGTGGATGAGTCATGCGGGAAATGCGCCCCGTGCAGGCTTGGCGGGAGGCAGCTCCTCACCTATTTACAGGACATAGCAAAGGGAAACGGTGACCTTAAGGATATAGACAAGATGAAACGCATAGGCAATGCCATGCAGAAGGCATCCCTGTGCGGTCTTGGCCAGACCACCAGCAACCCCATACAGTCCGCATTGAAATATTTTTATAACGAGTACGAAGAGCATATTGTAAATAAAAAATGCAGGGCAGGTAAATGTCTTGAGCTACTAACCTATACCATTAATCCTGAAAAATGTTCCAGATGCAGTATATGTAAAAGGTCCTGCCCCGCATCGGCAATCAGCGGAGACAGGGAATCAGGGTTTGCTATTAACAACGCCATCTGTATCAAGTGCGGCGAATGTTACAACAGATGTAAATTTGATGCAATAGACAGGGGATAGAGATATGACCGACATAAAAATGATCAAGGCTAAAATCAATGATATACCGGTAGAAGTTCCCGCAGGAACAACGATCCTTGATGCTGCGCGGAAGATTCACATAAATATACCCACCCTGTGCAAGCATCCCGACCTTAAAGCTACTGCCGGCTGCGGGATATGCATAGTCAAGGTAAAGGGCTCCAATAAGCTATTAAGGTCATGCTGTACTGACATAAGCGAAGGGATGGAGGTCACCACCCATGATTCGGAGATAATACAGATCAGGAAGACGGTGCTTGAACTGATCCTCTCAAATCATCCGGATGACTGCCTCCATTGCGGAAGAAACACAAATTGTGAGTTGCAAAAACTTGCCGCCCATTTCGTAATCAGGGGTATCCCATTTCATACCTATACGAATTCACTTCCAAAGGATTTTTCAACAGGTAATATTGTCCTTGTTCCCAACAAGTGTATCCTGTGCGGCAGATGTGTGGATGTGTGCCAGAATATACAGAATGTCTGGGCCCTCAATTTTGTCGGGCGCGGCATCTCCACCAGGATAGCTCCGGCAGGAGATATATTACTTGCAGATTCTCCATGCGTGAGATGCGGTCAGTGTTCTGCACACTGCCCAACCGGTGCTATAGTTGAGTATGACAATACATATGATGTATGGCATGCACTGCATGACAGCGAAAAATACTGTATTGTACAGATCGCCCCGGCCGTAAGGGTTGCAATAGGTGAGGCATTTGATTATGAACCTGGTGAACTGCTTACAAAAAAGCTCTATTCCGTCTTAAGAAAGCTGGGCTTTAAAGCGGTATTTGATACCAATTTCAGCGCCGATGTGACAATAATTGAGGAGGCAACAGAGTTTGTAAGCAGGTTTACAAAGGGGGGCACACTGCCCCTTATCACATCCTGTTGCCCGGCATGGGTGGAGTTTATGGAAAAATATCAGTCTGAGATGATCGATAATTTTTCAACCTGCAAATCTCCTCAACAGATGATGGGAGCGCTCACCAAGACATACTTTGCGGAAAAAGAGGGCATTGACCCCAAAAAAATTTACATGGTTTCCATAATGCCCTGTACCGCTAAAAAATTTGAGATTTCCAGGACAAAGGACTTCTCATCATCAGGTGTCCAGGATACAGATGCAGTGCTTACAACCAGAGAACTGGCAAGGATGATTAAACAATCAGGTATAGATTTTAAAAATCTGCCAGGTGATGAACCGGATCATATTATGGGAGATTACACAGGTGCAGGCACCATATTCGCCACCACGGGTGGCGTTATGGAGGCGGCCTTAAGAACCGCATACAATTATGTTACAGGTGAAAATCTCAAGGATGTTAATGTTGAGGCAGTCCGTGGTCTTCAAGGTATTAAGGAGGGTGTTATTGACATCAAGGGTACAAAGGTAAAGGTGGCAGTTGCCCACGGCCTTGGAAATGTTGAATATGTGCTTAACAAGGTAAAAGAGGCAAAACAAAAAGGCGAAGAACCCCCGTATCATTTTATAGAGGTCATGGCCTGCCCCGGAGGTTGTGTGGGCGGTGGGGGCCAGCCCTATGGCGTTACAGACTTTTTAAGGACTGAGAGGGCAGCGGGTATCTATAAGGATGACACTTCCCAGCCAATAAGGTGTTCACATGATAACCCCATGATCAAGAAGCTATATCAGGAGTTTCTTGGTGAACCTGGCAGTAAAAAGGCACACCATCTGCTACATACCCATTATGAGTCAAAGCCTGTGTATATAAAGTAGATAAACCGCTTGTTTAGATAAAAAAAGGGGTTGCTTAAAAAGCAGCCCCTTTTTTATTAACTATTTCTGACTGGTAACAGGATTTTACAATCCAGGCCGGTTACCAGTCCCTGTTTATAAGTAAAATTTATTTACCTGTCTCAAAATGGAACTTCTGATCCGGGTCTACAACAGCCAGCACCCTGACTATAGAGCCGTCACCGCCGGGCCAGCGCCAGGGTATTGCCATGAAGAAACATCTCTTACCTGTTACCTTGTCAAGGTCGCCGCCTATATTTTCTATACCCGGTATACCGCCCTTCACCATCAGTGTCTTGTGGCCTGCCTCCCAGTCAGGAAAATCAACCTTTGGGTCCCTGCCGTATTCCTTTTTCCATTCCTCGATCAGGTGAGGCTGTGTGGGGCCAAGGCCATGATCCACAAGCTTTGTAGCAATTGGATGGTCGTTTGCCTGGTGGCCGTATCCTACCAGTTTGATCTTTTTATCAACAAGCCACTGGGCGCCTTCACGATAGATACCGCAGCCATAGGCAAAGTATTCGTCCGTATCGGCCCATTTGTGATGGAAGCCGGTATTGATCATTACAATATCACCCTCCTGGATCTTCGGGCGTGCATTTTCAAGATCTTCCGGTGTGATAATACCCCACTTGCCTTTGGGTATGGAGACTGCAACACCGGTGCCGCAGAGCCGCCACAGGGGGTAATCATTGATGCTTGGTGTGTTTTCAGTAACATGAATTGGTGCATCCATATGGGTGCAGCGATGCATGATGCCTTCCCATCTCACTTCATACAGCCCGTCCTTGGCATGGAATTTGTTCACAGACACATTGACACTTGGAGTCGATGGCCATTCAGGCATGAATTGATGGAACGGATGACTCAAATTATATATTTCAAGGCTCATAATATCCTTCCTTTCCTTTAGAGTTATTCTTTACCGGATGGTATCTTGAAACTGCCGCTTGGATCGCACATGGCAACTACCCTTACAGGGCACGCGTCACCGTATTTGAATTTCCAGGGCATGGCAGTAAGCGTTACCCTCTTGCCTAAAAGCTCATCCACATCACCGCCGATCTGCTCAACTGTCGGGATATTTGCGCCAAGCAGTAACTTATGTGCCACGTTCCATTCGCCATGCTCCTTTTTGGGGTCCTTACCTGTGGCCTTCTGATATTCTCCTGCCAGCCGTCTCATGGCAGGTCCTCCACGATGTGGCCCAAGAGAAGTGGCAAGGGGGTGATCTATCTGCTGTGTATCAACCATTACCATCTTTACACCCTTCTCTACAAGGTACTGTGCTGCATCCTTGGTTAACCCCGGTGATTCACCATAATACTCAAGGGCATCCGAATATCTGTGATGCCATCCGGTAACGATAACCACTATGTCATCCTTTTTAATCTCGGGTTTCGCTGCCTTAAGATCCGCGGCTGTTATGGTCTCATAACTGCCTTTGGGTATGCTTAAGATAACACCGTTCCCAAAGAGCCTCTCTTCCGGGACCTCCGAGAGATCAGCGCCCTTCTGAATCATATGGATAGGTGCATTCATGTGAGTACCGGTATGCATGATGGTATTTATTCTCCATGCAAGTACGCCGTGCTGTGCATGTTTGACCGCACGGACCATCTTGACATCTTCCTGTCCGGGGTATGACGGCACACCGTGTCCCCATACATGACTCAATTCATACAATTGGAACCCTGAATAGGGGTCAGTAATAAAAGACATATTTACCTCTCTAATAATAAAGTTTATGTTAACGACACCTGTTAAGAGGCTGTCGCGCCACCATCTACAAAAATAGTCTGCCCTGTGACAAACCCTGCCGCATCTGAAGCGAGAAATATCACCGGACCAACCATGTCTTCCACCTGGGCAAGCCTTCCAAGGGGAATAAGGGCCTTGTATTTATCCGCCAGTTTCGGGTCATTCTGGATATGAATGGTGCCCTGTGTAATAACGAGAGAAGGCCCAATAGCATTAACGCGTACATTAAACGGCGCAAGCTCAATAGCGAGTGTCTTTGTGATCAGTTCAACAGCCCCCTTTGTGCCGCAATAGGCGGAATTACCGCCAGTATAACCGCGGATACCGCGTACTGAGGAGAGGTTGATGATGCTTCCCTTTTTATTCCCCTTCATGACGTTGCCCACATGCTTACAGCAGATCATGGTGCCTTTCACATTGACATTAAACATCTTGTCCCAGTCTTCCATGGGGAATTCCAGCGCAGGCCTTTTAAGGTTGATCCCCATTGAGTTTATGCATATATCAATGGTACCAAACTTGTCCACGATAGTTTTTACCGCCTTTGATACGCTTTCTTCACTCGTCACGTTGATATTAATGCCTATTGCGTCATTGCCGGTCTCTGCCGTAAGCGCGGCCGCCTTTTCCTTAAGTATCTTCTCATCCAGCATATCAGCGATAACAACTTTGGCCCCTGCCCTGCTCAAACCCAGGCACAGACCACTCCCGATACCACCTGCCCCTCCGTTTATCAGCGCGACCCTCCCATCAAGTCTGAAATTATCCGCCATCTATATATCTCCCGTAAAAAAATTAACTGCCATATTTATGGTACATGGTAGTTTTGTGTAATTTGAATTAATACATTTATTTCAAACGACTGTTTAAATGTCAAGGGTCTTTTTTTATTTTTAGTAATATCTTTAATATGGTATCCACAAAATTATGTGATATTTTAGAAGAAATGGAAGAGGTGATCAGATGAGTGATAAAAAAATCAGGGTGGCAATCGGCTTAAGCGGTGGAGTGGATTCCTCTGTGACGGCAGCTCTTCTTATAAGGGAAGGCTTTGAATTATGCGGCCTTTCCATGCAGATATATGACGAAGGTATAACGATAGATACGGCCGGTAAAAATGCCTGCTACGGTCCTAATAAAGAGAATGACCTAGCCTCTGCAAAGGGTATTTGTGATACCCTCCATATCCCGTTTCATATTATTGATCTAAGGCAGGAGTTCACTGACAATGTGATAGAGTATTTCCGATGTGAATATCTTGCCGGCAGGACACCTAACCCCTGTATCGTATGTAACCGCAAATTAAAATTTGGCTTTATGCTCGATAAGGCGTTGGAGACAGGCATAGAGTTTGACAGGTTTGCAACAGGGCACTACGCAAGAATAGTAGAAGAAAACGGACGATACCTCCTTAAAAAATCTATTGATACCTCAAAGGATCAGACCTATTTTCTGTATTCTTTGTCACAACACCAGTTGAGCCGTACCTTGTTCCCGCTTGGGGAATACAAAAAAAATGAGGTACGCGAGATCGCAAGGTCAATAGGGCTTCATACATCCGAGAGACCTGAAAGCCAGGACTTTATCTCCGGGGGCGACTATACCCCATTTTTTAATAAAGAGGATATAAGAGGCGGTGATATAGTAGATAAAGAGGGGAATGTGCTGGGAAGACACAGGGGCATCATCTACTACACCATAGGCCAGCGCAAGGGATTAGGCATAGCAGCGCCTAAACCCCTTTATGTGTCTCAGATTGATGTAATGAATAACCGCATCATTGTGAGTGATCAATCGGATATCATGTCAAAAGCAATGACAATAAAGGATATCAACCTGATATCTGTGGACACACTGGACAAGCCTCTTAAGGCCGATGTCAAGATCAGGGTACAGCACAGGGCAGCACCTGCTTCAGTTACCAGTATTGGTGATGGCAGGATAAAAGTAGTCTTTGATGAACCCCAGCTTGCCATAACACCGGGACAGTCTGCTGTTTTTTATGTGGGAGACGTAGTGCTGGGAGGAGGGGTGATAGAATAAAAACCCGGGTTACGGTCTACGGTATAAGGTGCTCGGGAATCTTGCCTCAAACCGCACACCGTATACCGTAAACCGTAAACCTGAATCTTAATACGATTTTGCAAACAACACCCTCTGGGTGCTCTTTTTACCAGTAAAGATGCACTTCCCCTCTTCGCCCGAAACATCAAAAGGTATATTCCTTATGGAAACGCCATACTCCTTTGCTATCTCCTCTTCAAGTGCCCTTTCGCCGCACCAGTGGGCATAGGCAAATCCGCCGTGGATTTCAGGTTGATCCAAATTTTTCGGGGTAAAGAAGGAGATAAAATCATCTTTGCTGTCTATCTTTACAGTGTTCGCATCACGGTAAGACACTGCCTTATCAAGCATACTTTTCTGTATGTCAGCCAGAGTTTCCGCTATTGAATTTAAAAATTCTTCCCTGGCCATGCCCTTTCTCTCTCTTCTATCCTGATCCCTTCTACCAATATAGACACTGTTACCTTCCACCTCTTTAGGGCCAACCTCAACTGTAACAGGCACACCCTTTTTCACCCATGACCATGCCTTTTCACCTCCCTGCATATCCCTTGTATCAAGCTCCGCACGAATCGGTTCATTGTCATAGGATTTCGCCTTAAGCGCCTTTAACAGGGCTTCACTATATTCCATAACCTTCTCTTTGTTTTCATCCTTGTGCAACACAGGCAGTATTACCACATGAACTGGCGCAAGCCTCGGTGGTACAATAAGGCCGTTGTCATCGCTGTGGGTCATGATAAGCCCGCCTATAAGCCTTGTGGAAACGCCCCATGAGGTTGTCCATGCATACTCTTCCTTGCCCTGTTCTGATAAAAATTTAATCTGGGATGCCCTTGCAAAGTTCTGACCCAGAAAATGGGATGTGCCTGCCTGGAGTGCCTTCTTGTCCTGCATCATTGCCTCGATGCTGTAAGTGGCAACCGCCCCTGGAAACCTCTCCGCCTCGCTCTTTTCACCCTTTAAGGCAGGGATAGCCATGTAGTTATGGGCAAAGTCTGTATATACATCAAGCATCTTCATGGTCTCAACCTTTGCCTCTTCTGCTGTTGCATGCGCAGTATGCCCCTCCTGCCATAAAAATTCAGCCGTGCGCAGGAATATTCTTGGTCTCATCTCCCATCTCACAACATTTGCCCACTGGTTAATAAGTATTGGGAGATCACGGTATGACTGTACCCATTTTGCATACATCTCGCCTATAATTGTTTCGGATGTCGGTCTTATTATAAGTGGCTCTTCAAGTTCGCCAGACGGCCTGAGCTTTCCATCAGGCCCTGCCTCTAGCCTGTGGTGGGTTACAACCGCACACTCTTTTGCAAAACCCTCAACATGGTCTGCCTCCTTCTGGAGATAACTTAACGGGATAAACAGCGGAAAATAGGCATTCACATGACCTGTCTCCTTGAACATGCGGTCAAGGTGTTTCTGTATATTCTCCCATATGGCCCATCCCCACGGTTTTATTACCATGCATCCCCTCACAGGGGAATTCTGGGCCATGTCTGCGGCCTTGATTACCTGCTGATACCATTCAGGATAGTTTTCTTCCCTGGTAGGTGTTATTGCTGTCTTCTGTTTGTTACCCATCATATACTCCAAAAAATTAGTTTTTTATTATACCTGTTTTTAATCTGGTTGAACCGTTTGCAGGCTCAAGGTCCAGCATCCTGAGCTGTACCCTTTCTGAACCGTTCCACCTGTTTATTTCAGGGATATAAACCATGTTAATCAGACTCCCCTGAATGTTCTCATGAGTGCATGCAAGGTTGAAGCCTATTGCCTCATGCATGATATCACCCTCTCTTACCCTGAGCTTAAGGTGATTATCACCTACAACCCTTGAATCCATTACCTCAAGATTACCCGAATAGAACACCGGTTCAGGGTTGCCCGAACCAAAGGGTTCAAGGGTGTGTATATCATTTACACTCTCTATTGTCAGTTGATTTAGCCTGAGCCGGTCATCAACAATAATGGCCGGGACAAGGTCTTCGTCTTTGAGGGTGGTTAAAGCGAGCCCTTCAAGCTCCCTGGCAAAGGTTTCAATATTTTTACTCTCAAGGGTGCACCCCGCAGCATGGTAATGGCCCCCGAATTTTTTAAACAGGTGCTTGAGCCTGGTTAATGATTCATGAAGGTTGAAGCCGTCTATGCTCCTGCCTGAGCCTGATGCAATACCGTTCTTCACAGTCAAAACGATGGTTGGCCTGTGATATTTCTCAAGGATCTTTGATGCCACGATCCCCAGCACCCCCTTGTGCCAGCCCTGCCTTGAAAAGAGGAGCGTCCTTTTACCCTCTATATCCATAGAAGGTATCAGGTTTGTCTCTATATCCTCTACTATTGCACCTTCTATCCTCTGGCGCTCGCTGTTCATACTGTTCAGCTCTCTTGCCATATTCAGCGCAACAGAGTAGTTGTCTGTAACAAGGGAGAGTATGGCAGCCCTGTTATCGCCTATGCGCCCGGGAGCGTTAAACCTTGGGGAAAGTTTAAATGTAATATCTGCTGCTGACAGGGGCTGGTTTTCAAGGCCGCATATCTTCTTCATTGCCTCAATACCGAGCCATCTTGATGACCTGATGGCCTCTATCCCTGCTGTTACTATAATCCTGTTCTGTCCGGTAAGGGGCACCATATCCGCTATTGTGCCCAGTGCAACCAGGTCAAGGTAGTGCCTCAGATCAGGTTCCGGGGCCTGTTTGAACCACCCCTTTTTCCGTATGCATTGCCTGATGCCTGCCGCCAGAAAAAAGGCAACACCTACGCCTGCAAGCGACCTGAATGAAAATGCTGAATCGGCGCGGTTCGGGTTGATCACAGGGCACACAGGTTCAAAATCTTCAGGTATCTGATGGTGGTCTGTAACCACCACCTCCATGCCCAGGGACTTTGCATATTCTATCTCCCTTTTATTGGATATACCGCAATCCACAGTGATAACAAGCTTTACATCCTCTTTGTGAAGCCTGTCTATGGCCTGCATATTCAGGCTGTAACCCTCATCGATCCTGTCCGGGATATAGTAGAGTACAGGGATACCAAGCTCCGTGAAAAAGTTAACCAGCAGCGCAGTGGCAGTTAGACCATCAGCATCATAATCCCCGAATATGGCGATTTTAACCTGCCTTTCTATTGCAGAGATGATGAGGGCTGTGCCTTCTTCCATATCCTTTAAGAGCATTGGGTCAATAAGCCCCGATAATTTCGGGAAGAGAAATGTCTCTATATCCTGGGGGTTCAATATGCCGCGGTTTATTAAAAGCCTGGCCTTTACTGCTGAGATACCTGTTTCACAGGACAGTTTCTGGGTGTTTTCAGAAGGTGGCAGTAATCTCCATATCTTTTCTGTCATGTTAATCTTTTAAACTTTCAAGAAGTTTTTCCACCTTTTTAATATCTTCAGGTGTATCGACCTCAATGGAGTCAAATTCCGTTTCAACCACCTTTATTCTGAAACCGTTTTCAATGGCCCTGAGAGGTTCAAGTTTTTCAGCGTTTTCAAACCGTGCTACCGGAAGCCGGCCAAACTCCAGGATAAAGCTCTTTCTGTAGGCATAAAAGCCCAGGTGTTTGTAATAATCCCGGGCAGCGCTTTTTTCACGGTAAAAGGGGATAGCACAGCGTGAAAAATATATGGCAAAACCGCTGTTATCGGTAACCACCTTTACAATATTGCTGTCATTGATCTCAGAGGGGTCGGTTATCCGGTACATTACAGTGCCCATTGGTATTGTTTTGTCATCAACAAGAGGCTTTACCATCTGTGAAATTATGGAAGAGCTGAACAGGGGCTGGTCACCCTGGATGTTTACAACAATATCATCGTCCTTGAGCCCCAGTATCTCTGTTGCCTCGGCAATCCTGTCAGTGCCAGACGGGTGGTCTTTCCTTGTCATAACCGCCTTACCGCCAAACCCTTTGACACAGTTCACTATCCTTTCATCGTCTGTTACCACATAAACATCCGAGATATCCGGGCATTTAAGGGCACAGCCGCATGCATGCTGGATCATGGGTTTACCGGCAATCATGGCAAGAGGTTTACCCTGAAACCGTGTGGAGCCGTATCGTGACGGAATAAAAGCTATTATAGGCATAATTATTTTATTTAAGTGAAATAAGATTAATATTAATCTTTACCATTTAAAGATTGGTGTAAGGTTTTCGGTATAAGGTTTTCGGTCTTTAAAACCGTACGCCTTAAACCATAAACCGCAGATCAGTTAAAACAGCCACATATGTTTATTATTGCAGGGAAAAGTCATTATCTGACTAATCCCGGTTAACCAACAGAATACGTCGCACACGCATTGTCAGATTCCCAGGCCGTTACCCTGCTTATCCTGACCCGGTTATCGTTTATACTCTTTGACAGTTCATCAAAGATATATTTTGCAATATTCTCAGATGATGGGTTTATCTCTGTAAAACACTCGATTTCATTTAAAAATTTATGGTCAAGCCGATCTATGATCTCGTTTGTATTCTCTTTCAAAATCTTAAAATCTACAAGCATGCCGCAATCATCCAGTTTTTCACCCTTTATATAGACCTCTATCTTCCAGTTGTGTCCATGCAGGTATTCACATTTGCCATGGTAATTTCTCAACTGGTGGGCAGCTCCGAATTGGGTTATTATCTTAAGTTCGTACATGTTATTTCCTCAAAAAAACTATTCAACACTTGATAAAACAAGCATAAAAACAATCATATCTATTGCGCTGGTAAAGGGCGCAAGGCATAGGGCTCAAGGCGCAGGGCGCAGGCTCTTTATGCCTCGGGTTCTGCGGGTTTTCCGCATTCGCAGCATTTCCCGTCTATGATGATCCCGGTACATGCGCCATCAGAGCAGAGTATCCTGTCATCCAGATCCGGGTAGTCATCATCTGCTTCTGACATCACGGTATCTTTATCCTTGAGTTTATATCCGCAGTTTATGCAGAAGATGCCTTCCTCCGGTGTTGATTCACCGCACCCGGGGCAATCAATACCCTCTATCTCATGGTTGCATTCACGACATTTTATTATCATTTCAGGCCCTTTATTAAGGTTAATTTTTATCCAAAAAGTATTGAATTAATAATATATTACAGCTCAATATGTCAATCCCTGATACAGCATCCGGGAAAATATTAATCGTTAATTTACATAAAAGTAATTTAGGTTAACCGGCATTGCCTTTTTAGTTCTGCTAATAGATATTCATTCTCTCTTTTGCTATATCAAGTTTCTGATTTACGATCTCCATGTAACTCCATTCATTAAAAGTCGCTTGACTTTAAAACGACTGTTTGAAATAACTGCCTTTAAAATTTCATGAAAAGCAGGTACCGGATAAAAGTGTCAAAAAAAGCGAGCGATGCCCAGGAAAGCGAGAATACAGTCAAGCAGACAAGAGAAAGGCTCCTTGAAAAAGCCGAGATACTTTTTGCGGAGAAGGGATATCATGCAATAGGTGTTCGCGATATTACCTCGGCTGCAAAGTGTAACATGGCCTCTGTCAACTACCATTTCAGCAATAAAATGAATCTATATCTTGAGGTCTTCCGTTCAAGATGGATACCCCGTGAACGCCTTATGTATGAGGCATTTGAGGCATCGGTTGACAGTATGAATGACCCGACTCCTGAACAGATAATACAGGCCCTTGCAAAGGCCTACCTTGAAGGGCCTTTAACCGATGAGGAGTTCGGGAGGCACAGGCAGTTGATTGTGCGGGAACTTAATAACCCGACAGAGGCATTTGAGATCGTGGCGGATCAGACCCTGAGGCCGCTATTTAACAAGCTGTACGGGCTTTTAACAAATGGTGCAAAGGATAATGTCAATGATGCAAATCTTAGCTTTGATATAATGAGCATTTTTGGTATTATTCTGTACTTTAATTATTCAAGGCCAATGATCTCGCGTGTAACAGGCAAACCCTATGACGCTGATTTCAAGGCCAGATTAATTGAACATGTGGTACGATTTTCACTTTACGGGATGAGCAGCAGGAGCATGTTCTATCCTGTATCTTAAGCCAGAAACAGTACCTGTTTATATCCCCCTTTTATAAGGGTAAAACAGAATCAATTTTCAGGGAGGAATTTATGGCAGAACAGGTTTTTACAAGCTGTACAAACGCAGGCCCCATATCGGTTTATGTCAGGGATGGTAAGGTTGTCAGAATCAGGCCTCTTGAGGCAAAGGATGAAGACTTCAAGCCATCCTGGACAATAGACGATGGGAAGAGAAAATATTCACCCCTAAACAAATTTTTCATATCACCCTTTGTTCATGCGGAACGGACAAGGCTCTATTCCGAAGACAGGATCAGGTACCCGTACAAAAGGGTGGATTTTAACCCAAAAGGTAACCGCAACCAGCATACAAGGGGCAAGGGCAAATATGAGCGTATAAGCTGGAATGAGGCGCTTGATATTGTATCATCTGAAATCACCAGGGTAACCAATACCTATGGCTCTTCTGCCATTACAGGCATCACGTCAAGCCACCATAACTGGGGCGTTGTGGGTTACAAGATGGGGCCGTTCGCAAGGTTCATGCACATGATCGGCTATACCCCGATATTTGACAACCCTGACAGCTGGGAAGGGTGGCACTGGGGCGCAACACACACCTATGGTTTCTACTGGAGACTTGGCATGCCTGAACCATATGACCACCTCACAGATGCCCTTCAGCATGCAGAGATGATCGTCTACTGGTCATGCGACCCTGATTCCACAAGGGGTACCTATACAGGCCAGGATTCAAGTATGTGGCGTCAGTGGCTCAAGGAAAAGGGTGTTGAGATGGTCTTTATTGACCCCCTCTATAACTACACCAACGCCGCAATGGACGGCAAATGGATACCTATAAGGATGGGCACAGGTACAGCCCTTGCCATGGCCATTGCCTATGTCTGGATTAAGGAAAACACCTACGATAAAGATTATATAGAAACACGCACAGTAGGTTTTGAGACCTTTAAGGATTATGTGCTTGGCAAAGAAGATGGAGTAGAAAAGACACCTGCCTGGGCATCTGAAGAGACAGGCATACCCATAAAGACCATAGTATCACTGGCAAGAAGGTGGGCAACCAAAAGGACAGTGCTTGCGAGCGGTACAAGGGGCGGTGAAGGCGGGGCATGCCGTGAGGCATATGCAACAGAGTGGGCAAGGATGATGGTGCTGCTCCAGGCAATGCAGGGGTTAGGAAAGCCGGGTGTAAGCATCTGGGGAACATGCATGGGAGCGCCCTCAAATGTTGATGTGTTTTTCCCCGGTTATGCTGACCCTGATGGCAGGATGGGCTCCACAAAGGCAGCAAAGATCAAGTTTTCACCGGCCCAGAACCCCACAAAGCAGAGGCTCTACAGGCTGACTGTTCCGGACGCAATACTGAATCCCCCTATAGACTGGAGGGGTGACGGTTTTTGCGGCAACTCCCTTGAACAGCAGTTTAATGAATATGTGTACCCCATGAAAGGCCATTCAGAGGTAAAGATGTTCTACCGTTACGGCGGGTCATTCATGGGTACCATGAGCGATACAAACAAGTGGGTTAAGATGTACCAGAGCCCGAAGCTTGAGTTTGTTGTGAACCAGGACTGCTGGTACAATAGCGAGACCAATTTTGCAGATATCATACTCCCCGCCTGTACAAGCATTGAGCGTGACGATGTGGGCGAATGGGGCGCTGCTGGCGGTTACACCCACCATGCCTCTAATGGCTGCAACCACAGGATCGTGGTGCGCCAGCAAAAGTGTATTGAACCTTTGTGGGAATCAAAGTCCGACTACCAGATATTCACCCTGCTTGCAGAACGTCTTGGCAGGAAAGAAGAATTCACAGACGGAAAGGATGAGATAGGATGGATAAAGGTCTTCTATGAGATATCCGACCTGCCAAAGTACATATCCTATGAGGAGTTTGAAAAGAAGGGTTACTATGTTATCCCTATGCCGAAGGATTACAAACCAACCGTCTCCATGAGGTGGTTTGCTGAAGGCAGGGATTGCGACACACCTGACCCTGGCAACCCGAAACGTGGTACAGATAAGGCAAAGGAGCTTGGCACATACACGGGTAAAATAGAGTTTGTATCAGAGAGCCTTAAGAAATATTACCCGAATGATGAAGAAAGACCCGTATCACCAAAATATATCCCGAGCTGGGAAGGGCACAGGTCGGAACTTGCTAAGAAATATCCCCTTGCCATGGTCTCACCGCACCCCAGGTTTACCTTCCATACCCATTATGACAAGCATACTGACTGGCTTAATGAGATTCCGACCCATCGTGTGTATAAGGATGGTTACCCCTACTGGCCCGCACGCATACACCCAACCGATGCGGAACCGCGCGGCATTAAAAACGGAGACATCGTAAAGCTCTATAATGACCGGGGCGCTGCGCTCTGCATCGCGAAGGTTACCCAGAGGGTTATGCCGGGGATTATTCACAGCTATGCGTCGTCGGCTGTTTATGATCCGCTTGAGCCGGGAAAGGCCGGTTCAATAGACAGGGGAGGCTGCGTTAACCTGCTTACCTCATCAAGGATGCTTTCAAAGAATGTACCGGGGATGACGCCCAATTCATGCCTTATAGAAATAGAAAAGTGGGAGGGATAACAGATGGCAAGATTCGGAATGATAATAGATGTTGATAAATGCACAGGCTGCTACAGCTGTTTCCTGGCCTGCAAAGACGAATTCTGTGGCAATAACTATCCCGGTTATGCGGCCTCGCAGCCTGCCAAGGGCCATTACTGGATGAAGGTAGTCCCTGTTGAAAGGGGTACAACACCCAAAGTCAAGCTGGACTACATCCCCACACCATGCCAGCAGTGTGAAAAGGGCTCATGCATCTCAGGCGGCACAAAGGGTGCTGTTTATAGACGTCCTGACGGCATAGTGATTATTGACCCTGAAAAGGCAAAGGGTGATAAGGATATAGTATCATCATGCCCGTACAGGGTTATATACTGGAATGAAGAATTAAAGGTCGCGCAGAAATGCAACATGTGCGCGCACCTCCTTGACAAGGGATGGAAGGAGCCAAGGTGTGTTGAGACATGCCCGACAGGGGCCCTGGTTTTTGGTGACCTTGATGACCCGAAAAGTGCGATCGCAAAGAAGGCGAAAGGGGGAAATACAGAGACTCTTCACCCTGAGTTTGCTATGAAGCCTTCGGTCTCTTACATAGGTTTACCAAAAAAGTTTATCGCTGGTGATGTTGTGTTTATTGATAAAAAGGATGAAGCGGCGATAGGGGTAAAGGTCACCCTTGTATGCGGAAGCATGAAGACGGAGACCGTAACAGACCATTATGGTGATTTCGAGTTTGATGGGCTTGATTCAAATAAAGAATATAAGGTCAGGCTTGAATACTCAGGGTACAAGGCTCAGGAGATCACTGTAAAGACCCTGAAGGATATTAATTTAGGCGAAATCGTTATGGACAAATGATGCAGCAGTGCATCACGATAACATTTTATAAAAAGCAGTATTAAAAACCCATGGCTCCATTCAAAACCTGTTTTAAAGGGGCCTTAATAACTTTTTCGGAGGAAATTAAAGATATGTTGAAGACATTACCAAAAGACAAGATTCTTATTACAGTGGCCATGACAGGTGCGCTTGTAACCAAGGAGCAGCATGCCGACCTTCCTGTAACCCCTGACGAGATTGCAGAAAATGCAAGGCTCTGTGTTGAAGAAGGTGCTGCCATATGCCATATCCACGGCAAGGATAAAAACGGGGGGAACACATCCGATGTGGCTGTATTCAGGGAGATCAAAGAAAAGGTAAGGAAAAAATCAGATGCCATTATCCAGTTCAGCACTGGCGGCGGCCCAAATCTTACACAGGAACAGAGGATAGAATGCCTTGACGCACTACCTGAAATGGCCTCCCTTAACATGGGCTCACTCATGAGGCTTTCAGGCCAGTACAAGGGCACGGCATTCTGCAACCTTCCGGAAGAGATAGAGACCTATCTTGCCAAGATGAAAAGGCTTAATATCAAACCTGAGATGGAGGTCTACAATGTAGCCATGTTCAAGGAGGTGAATGACATCATTAAAAAGGGCCTGGTAGAGCCGCCATACTGCATTAACCTGGTTCTTGGCATGCGGTATCAGGGGGCGCTTGAGGCAACACCTAAGATACTTAACACAATGATCGATTTTCTGCCTGATAACTCGGTATTCAACTGTGCTGCTGTTGGCTCTGACCAACTGCCCATCACCACCCTGAACATGCTTATGGGCGGTGCAGTAAGGGTTGGCCTTGAAGACAACATCTACTACAGCAAGGGTGTAAAGGGCACCAACATGTCGCTTGTAGCGCGTACTGTAAGGATAGCAAGGGAATTGGGCAAGGAGCCCATGACACCCAAAGAGGCCAGGGAATTTATAGGGCTTAAACCCCTTTAGAATATAAAGTTTAGCGGGGCGATTATCAGATGCCCGGCATATACATGAAGAATAAATAAAAACTATATAATATGGAGATAAAAAATGACGGATAAATTGAAACTGGAAGACATAAAGAAGATAGCGGTAATTGGGGCAGGTACAATGGGTCATGGTATTGCACAGGCATTTGCCTATGCAGGTTACCAGGTAAACATGATGTCCCGCACACAGGAAACCCTTAACAGGGCTATGTCCCTGATCAAGGCAAGCCTTGAGGCAATGGCAAAGGCCGGTCTAGTAGACAAGGCAAAGATAAAGGACGCCCTTTCACGCATAAAGACCTGCACCAACCTTGAAGAGGCTGCAAAGGATGTGGATATTGCCTTTGAAACAATGGCAGAGAACAAGGATGCAAAGACAAAGGTCTTTGCTGACCTTGATAAAGTCCTGCCCAAAAGGGCGCTCATTGCCTCAAACACCACATTCCTGAACCCCTTTGAACTGGCCAAGACAAGCCGCCAGGACAAGATTCTTATTGCCCATTTCTATGCACCGCCGCAGATCATTCCGTTGGTGGATGTTGTAAAGGGCCCGGAAACTGACATGGCCAATGTTGAGCTTATGGTAGAGCTTTTAAGAAAGATGGGCAAAAAGCCAATACTATTCAAGAAATACGTATCTGGTTATGCGATCAGCAGGCTCCAGCTTGCACTCCAGAGAGAGGTATACTACCTGATTGACGAAGGTTACCTCACCCCGAGAGAGGTTGATGATGCCTGTATATGGGGCCTTGCAATGCGCATGATGATCGTTGGCGCTGTCGGCCGCATAGATTTCGGTGGAATAGGCCTGAGCGTAAACAACCTGAAAAACCCCGCATGTAATGCTACACCGGTTGATTACAAACCCAAAAAGATCTTCGAACTCTTTGATCAGGGTCATGTGGGCATAAAGACAGGCAAAGGTTTCTATGATTACGGCGGAAAGTCAGAGGCAGAGCTCTGCTCCATCAGGGATGAAAAACTCCTGAAGATGCTGAAGTTCGCAATGGACCTTGGAGATGCATTGCCTTCTAAATAGTATTTATTTTCACCACAGAGGCACAGAGGTCACAGAGTCTTCAACTTTTTAGATTTTACTCCGTGTTCTCCGTGCCCTCCGTGGTTATCAAAAAGATGTATGTCTTCAATGAATATATGAAATAGAGTGCTTAGGAGAACCTATGAGTCTTGAAAAAGTATATATAGTAAGCGGAGCACGTACCCCGATCGGCCGGTTCGGCGGCACACTGCGCTCCATACCGGTACACAAATTTACTGCAGTGGTATTGAATGAGGTTATCCGCAGGGCAGGTATAGGATCAGATAGCGTGGATGAGGTTGTAATGGGGCATGCTTACCAGAATGGTGAGTGCGCCAATGGTGCACGCATGGCCCTTCTTGAGGCTGGCTGGCCAGTAACCGTAACAGGTATTGTTGTTGACAGACGCTGCTGCTCAGGTCTTGATGCAATTAATATCGGTGTTATGAAGATACAGACAGGTAATGCGGACATAGTTGTGGCTGGCGGTATGGAGAGCATGAGCCTTGCAGAGATGTACGTGCCAGGCGATATCCGCTGGGGCCTTGGCGGAAAGATCGATGAAAAATTCGGGTTTATGCCTAAAGGTCATGGTGCCCTTGCCATGTGGGGTATCCCATTTTATGACAGGATACAGAGAGGGAGAGTCATGGCCCAGCCCATAGAAAGGTTTGGCGAACTAAACTCCATGATGACATGGGCAGAGGCCGCTGCAAGAAACGAGAACATATCAAGAAAAGAGATTGATGAATGGGCATATAACAGCCACCAGAAGGCGGTAAAGGCAATGGAATCGGGTAAATTCGCTGAAGAGATAGTTGGTATTCCTATCCCCCAGGCAAAGGGGGCACCGATCCTTTTTGACAAGGATGAAACTCCCCGTCCTGATACCACCCTCGAGCAACTGGCAAAACTTAAACCCATATATGATGGCGGCGTATGTACAGCGGGGAATTCATCCTCTGAAAACGACGGCGCTGGCGCTGTGGTGCTTATGAGTGAGAAAAAGGTAAAGGAGCTTGGTATCAAGCCCATGGTTGAATTCATATCATTTTCACCTGCTGGCGATGATCCGACACTTACATATCCAGCAGTACCTATTGCGGTAAACAAGGCCCTTAAAAAGGCCGGGATTACACAGGCACAGATTGACCTGATCGAGATTCAGGAGGCATTTGCTGCTCAGACTCTAGCTGATGCAAAACTTCTGGGGCTTACACCTGAGGAATGCAGGGCAAAGGTTAACGTGAACGGTTCAGGTATTTCGTTAGGGCATCCGATCGGAGCAACAGGCGCAATGAGGCTTGTTACACTGATCCATGAGATGGTACGCAGAAATGCCAGTTATGGTCTTGAGACCATATGCGGTGCAGGCGGTCTTGGTGTTGCGGCAGTTTTAAAAAGAGGCTAGACATCTTAACCTATTTAGTTTATTTCTACATGTATAAAGCTCTCAAATCAAAGAGAGCCTTATACATGCTCTTCTTTAATAAAAATTGAATTTTTGTTATTTGAATTTAAAAACTTAATATGTCATTAAAATCATTTAAGCAACAAATCATTGACTTGAATTTCTCATTTTTAGGCAACAATGAGATAAATGGCGTTTTGTTGACAAATAATTATGAAAACATCAATCCAAAAATAGCATCACCAGATATACTATTTGCATTAGAGACTGCCAAGAAGAAGTTTAATGCTGATGCAGTATATTTTCGCAATTTTCCAGATGGAAGGGGAAGTATTCCCCAACTATATTTATTTGATTATACCCAGAAAAGTTTAACATCAGAGGACAAAAACAACATTCACATTCAAATGTGGAACGGGTATCAGGTCCCCGCATATATCATAATTGAAAAATCATCAGTTAGTATTTTTGATTCCCGCAAAAAACCAAAAGAAACAAAAGATGATTACGCAAAAGAGCTTCTGACCTATACTGGAGAAACATTAAAAAATTTCAATGCCAAAGATTTTGATAGTGGCCTATTTTGGGATGAGCAAGATGATAAAAAGGGCTTTCGATTTGAAGCGTCTGCTACGAAGGATTTAATAAGAGGACTCAAAGAAGTATATCTTGATTTTCAAAAAGTATCAGGATTAGATAAACATGTTGCACTTAAACTATTAGTCCAAAGCTTATTAATCAAGTATCTTGAGGAAAGGGATGAAAAAAGTGCAAGTGGTTATTTTGCTGGGACATACTTTAAAAAACATTTTGGATGTTCAAATTTCTGTGCTGCAATCAGAGATGGAAACATACTTGTATTGCTAGACCAATTAGCAAAAGATTTTAATGGAGAAATATTTGAATGGGATAAAGAAAAAGAAATTGTTCAACGAAACGCGATCCAACAAACCAAGGTAAGAAAACTTGCAGACTATTTAGATGGTAATATTGAAAACAATCAATATGTATTATGGCGTTTATACTCATTTTCACATCTTCCTGTAGAAGTGATAAGCTCAGTTTATGAAGAGCTACTTACTAACAGTAAAGATATTGTATATACGCCAGAAATGATTGTCAGCGCTTTAGTTGATGAGTGCATGCCTTTAAAGCAACCAAAAAACGATTTCAAAATAATTGATATTAGTTGTGGTTCGGGAATTTTCCTTGTAAAAGCCTACAAACGTATTGTGCAATGGTGGAGATATAATGAATGGAAGAAAACAGGAAAACTAACCAAACCATCTTTGTCAGTATTAAAAGAGCTTTTGCTAAAAAGCATTCATGGTGTTGACATTAAACAGGACGCTATTCGACTTTCTATATTTAGCCTTGCATTAGCCATTTTAGATGAAGTTGATTTAGACCCACCTACTTGGGGAAAATTAAAATTCCCCGATTTAAGTAATAATATTATCATTCAGGATTTCTTTGCTTTTATAACAAATAAGCCAAAAGGAAATTTTGATTTAGTAATTGGGAACCCTCCGTTTAATCCACCAAAAGATGAAACAGGTTTTTCGCTTTCAAATGGGCAATATTTTAATCAATTAAAACAAAAGGTTGGTTATGAAAGTGAGATAAAAATTCCTGATGAAAACCCAGCTTTGCATTTTCTAGTTCAATCCTTGAAATTATTAAAGAAGGATGCAATCTTATGTTTAATTCAACCTTCAGGGCCAATTCTTTACCAAAAAGACCAAAGTTTTAAGCAAAAATTATTTTCCCAAAACAACCTATTACAAATTTTAGACTTCACAAAGTTGGCAGACAAACTTTGGGGAAGAAAAAATGTCGCTACTGCTGCTGTTTTTATTCAAAAATCATTGCCTGACAGTAGTGAAGTCTTACACTTGGTCGCAAACAGGACTTTCTCAAATACAAATAGGCTTTTTTTAGAATTCGACCATTATGACTTTCATTTTGTTTCAAAAGAAGCAGTTATAAATAACCCTTATATATGGAAGGCTAATTTATTAGGAGGAGGAAGAATCTCTTCTTTTATTGAACGCCTTACTAGTTTACCTACCTTAAAAGAGTTTCTCAGTGCTAAGGAAAAGAATGACGATTGGTGTGTTGGAAGTGGTTATATAATTGGAAATGAAAAGGACAAGGCTGATTATATTACAGGTCATGATAACATTCCTGTTGAAGCTTTAACTGAAGATGGTATTAATAACAGCCAAATCCAAGAATGTCAGATTCAAAGGTTTGAAAGACCTAGAAAATCAAAACGGAATATTTATAAAGCTCCACACATACTAATAAGAATTGTAATTGGCGATAAAAAGATCCCTATTGCTTTCTCGAATAAATATTTAACATTTCCTTTTGGAATTATTGGAATTCATGCTCCTAAAAATGCCGAATTGGAACTGTCTGAATTATATAATTTTTTAAATCAAAATAATGAACTCTTGCGTGCTTATATTTTAGCCACAAGTGGAAGAGTAATGATTGGCAAGGCTACATCAATAAATAAGGATGATATCATGAGGATTCCCTATTCTCAGAATAAAAAGGATATAATATACTCTGAGGTGGAAAAAATTATTATTGAACAAATTGCCAATAGCAGGATAGTGGACGACAATCTTGTGACTAAGACTGATATTAATAAATTTATATCAGTCTTCTGTAAGACTCTTAACAGTATTTACCAGAAAGAAAAATCTTTTCAACTATTCAAAATTATTGATGCGGGTAAATATTATGCGCTACATTTTGAATATACTTTGGATAAATTAGTTCCAAAATGGGAAATAGTTACTGATTTAGAGAAATACATTGCGGAAGCAATCCCAATGCGAAAAGAAAATCAACAAAAGACACATATACAACGTATAATTAAGGCTTATGGACAAGACTCAATTATATTAGCCAAACCAAAGCAATTACACTATTGGATGCCATCTATTGCATTAAGAGATGCGGATGAGACTTTTGAGGACTATATTAATACCCGTTATTATAATGTTTAAAGATTCTTTACCATCATATCAAACTCCAAAACCGAATGATTTGAGTGTGGACTCAAATTTTGAGGTGGATTTAATACTGTCATTTATAGATAAAAATATTTCCAATTTTCCTAGTTATTACCAATCAATTAAAGACTCAGAGAAAGAGAATAGGATAAGTGATATGTTAGTTCAACATTTTGAGCTAAGCAAGACCGAATCTGAAAGTTATTTTCCTTTTAGATTCAGCAAAAATCCAACTCAACCAAAATCGGATAAAGAAACGGATATCGGTGTCTTTGTAATGTCAAGAGCTTATAAGCCAATTCCAATTATTGAATTCGAAGCTAAAAGATTCTCAGAATCATCAAACAATAAGGAGTATGTTTGTGGAATACGCGGTGGTATTGAACGTTTCAAAAGAGGGCATCATTCTTCTCTTCTTAAAGTATGTGGAATGTTTGGGTATGTTCAAAGCAGAACTACCAATGAATGGATTGAAAAGATAAACTATTGGATTCAAGAACTATCTCAAAGCAACTCTGATATTACAATCGATTGGAAAAGCAGAAAAGAAACTTTAAATAAAATTGAATCTTTACCTTTTGTTGAGAAGTTGAGTTCATCTCATTACAGATTATCAAAAAAGGATACTATTTATTTGTGGCACTATTTCATTGATTTGATAAGTGAGAATTGATCCGATGCGAGTTCGGCCTACATACTTGACAACCTTATTGTTTATAAGTATTTCAACTGTGCAGTCTGACATCCACACCCTGTAAGCCACCAAAATATCTCATTATGAAGTCCCTTTGAGAAATTCCAGGGTCTTTTTGTCAGCCTCCCCGGAGAAAAACTGTTCAATCACCCGCGCGAAAATATTTGCAGGCTCTGATATGGCGCTGAACAGAGTCATGGAAGAACAGAGTTTAATATTATCCGGGTAACCCATGATATCCATAATGGGCTTACCTTTATGAGTAAGGATGGCCGCAACGCATTGTCTGAGTCTGCTGCCCAGCACCTTATGCTTAAGATATGCCTCTGCCTCTTCTTTTGAGCGGATCGCATATCTCTGTGCCATCGCACTGTGCCCGAGGCCAGCGATCTGTGGGAATATGTACCACATCCAGTGTGACTCTTTTCTACCGTTCGTCAGCTCCTGCAGGGCAATAGCAAATGTATCTTCCTGCGCATCAAGAAACCGCTTCAGATTATACCTGTCCGGATCATTCACATTACATTCCTCTCATACCGGTTTTCAGCGTTTTTAAAAACCCTTTCGTATATTTGGTGTATTTCGTGGTTAATAAGTTGATATTTATTTATTAGGTGCCTCATCAGTGTTATCAAACCATTTAAAGTATTCATCTGTACCTGTAATCCCTGATTTTACGAGCGCCTGTTTTTTTTCATCTTTAAGGTTAAAATCAGTGGTCTTCACACCCAGTGTGTCTATGTACACCGTTCTGGCCCAGTCATCACTGTGAAGATGGATGCTCTCTTGGGCATTTAGAATTGTGTTTATCAAACCCCATGTATAATCCATGAAGTTATCGATTTTTTTGGCGACAGGTTCCGCATGATCGCGGAATAGCGCTATCTCTTCCTTTGTATCAAGCCTGAACCCCAGTGTCTGTTTGTTGTAGAGATATTTTGAAACAGGGCGGCTCATTCTTTTTACCTTTTTATTTATCTTCTCGTAATATTTTGTCTCAATGCCTTCCTCACCGCTGATATACTTTTCCCTGTCAAATAATTTTACCGGGTAGTTATCCAGAACGCCTCCATCCACATATATATCACCGCGTATACTCCTCTTTGCTGCAAAGAATAGAGGTATGGACATGGAAATGCGAACAGCATCGGCTACGCACATCCTGGGGGTGTGCTCAAATGAAAAAACCTCCGAAAAGCCTGTAGACAGGTTAGTCCCCATAAAATACAGGGACTTGAATTTCGCTTTTCCCTTCATTGCTTCAATATCCGCAAAGGTGCTCTCGCTGTTGTCTGTTTTCCTTTTTATCTGTTTTCCTATCCAGTTCCTGAAAAAATCACCCTTATACCACCCGTATTCTTCTATTAACCTCTTTGCATCCTTTACCACACCCCATGAATCATCCATCAATTTTTTAAAATCAAGTGACCAGAGCACCTCCTTTGTCTCTTTCTGACTAAAATTAAGTCCAACAAGAATGGCATTTATTGCCCCTGCAGATGTTCCCCCGACTCTCTCAATATCCTCTAATATTCCTTTACTCTCCAAAACATCAAGTGCCCCCACATAAGCGATGCCCTTGACACCGCCACCCTCAAACACCAGATTTCTAAAGTTGTATGACATTGTTGTCTCCTTTTGTTTATATTCCTCTCATTCTTACAGTAGCCGCGGAAAACAGGTATGAAAATCTACCTCTTACCAGATTATCCCATTAATCTATATCAGGGATTGGCAGTGTAATACTGGTAGCCTTTTCAATCGTTTTCCATATTACTCCAATTATAGCATTCCAGACCTTCTCAATTGTTACCATCATCAGTCCTCTGAGGGTCTTAACAAAATTCATGGCCATATCTTCCAGGCTGTCCAGGAAAAAATCCCTTGTCTCATCTGTAATTTCACCGCTTAATATTCCTGCTTCCACAAATGCAGCCTGTTGAGCAATTGCCTTAACCTGCCTCTCTGAAAAGCCTCTTAGTGTTGAAACATCCTTGTTCAATACCTGTGATGCTGCATCCTTTATATCGCTAACGAGTTGAGAAACATCAATTGACATATATCACCTCCATAATGATTAACGTTCAAGAAAACTTTCGTAAGTTAATGCCTGATCCATATATATTGATACCTGTCTCTTAAAAGCCTCCACTTCCATGGGCGTCAGCCCTTGTTTTTCATCGGTATCCCTCATTTTTGAAAAAGTTAATGAGATTTTACTCATTGCGGTTGCACTGGGAGTTTCAGAGTCATCCGGAGCTGGTACGCCGCGTTTACTTAAAACATCATCAATTTTATCTATTACCCTATTCTCAGGTACTGGTCTGGCTTTCGCCTGTATTTCCAGCGCATCAAAGTGACCTATTAAAGAGGCATATTTTGCCTCTCTCAGATCGAATGACTCTTTTATGGTGCCTTTGCATACAGATGCAAAAAATTGCATGGCATCTGTATTAGTTGCATTTAGTCCTTCAACTACGGCCCTGTCATATTGCGGGGCCAGGGTTGCTGCACACCCGGAAAAGATTAAAAATACCGCCATTATTACTGAATATAAAACAAATCTTTTTCTTGGAATATTTAACATTACACCCTCCTGTGATTTAAGGACTTTTTAATACCTGATAAAACTGTAATTAAGACCTGGATGGATAATTCTTCAGAAAACTTTAAACATAAATAGTGATCAATCAGCATTGAAAATGAGATCAAAATTTAGAATTAGCTGTATTGGATTT
>CAZCMD010000015.1:49106-50942 GCA_964499695.1 uncultured Desulfatiglans sp. | reverse complement strand
CTGGTCCTACGGACGCTCACTGGAATGCACAAGCGCCTCACAAGTTAAGCCAAATGTTAGCATTGAAGAGGAGTAATCAGAATGTCTTCAGAAATAAATAAAGAATGTTTCTTGATATCACCAATCGGATCTGACGGCTATGACATTCGCCGACAAGCTGATCAGGTCTTACGACATATCATTAGCCCTGCGGTGAGAGATTGTGATTTCGAAGCTATACATGTGCTGGATTGGGCCCGACCCCAAGAGGTTCCTGCAACTGGGCTCTATAGGAATCAAATTCACGATAAAACGGTGGTGACATCATGAAAAGATTAGCCAGAGCAAATCTACTTCTATTTCTTTTTCCACTCCTCGTGGCGGCAACGGCATTGGCTCAACCGGTCTCCATGACGATCCTTCATACCAACGATACCCATGGTCACCTACTTCCCTTTAGTTATCCTGGAGGATCTGAATATGCCGCACTCGAAGTACGCAAAAATATCGGCGGCATCGCCCGCAGGGCAACTCTCGTCAAAGAATTACGAGAACAGTTGGTCAGCCAGGGAACCAGGGTATGGTTTGTCGATGCAGGAGACTTTACGGATGGAACTCCCTTTTCAACAGAATATCAGGGAGTAGCAGATGTAGCCGTGATGAACGCAGCAACTTATGATTTCAGCACGCTGGGCAATCACGAATTCAACAGACCCCTTTCCAAAGTCGACGAGCTTCTAAGTCTATTTCGATATCCCGTGCTCTGCGCTAATGCCGCTGGATTCCCATCCAACAGTCCTTTGCGAGAATCGGAAATTCGGGACCTAGGGCCCATGAAAATCGGGATCTTCGGGCTCGTGACAACTGAGTATGTAGATTACCAGGCCTACAAGGAAGGGATCAGAATTTCCAACGAAATTGAGACTGCGAAGCGCATTGTGAGATCTCTCCGACCTAAGGTGGACATAGTGATCGCACTCTCGCATGCAGGTAATAAGATGGACGAACAGATCGCGGCGGAAGTCCCCGGAGTCGATATCATCATCGGGGGCCACTCGCATTCGCGTCTTCCGTCCGGAGCGCTGATATGGAACTCGGATCAACTCAAAGCCAAGGAAGTTAACGGGACCATCATAGTCCAGGCGCATCAATGGGGAGGAGAACTTGGTAGGCTGGATCTCTTATTCGATAAGGATGAAAGAGGAGAATGGCATGTAGTGCGATACCGGGCGCGGCTTATCCCTATCACCGCCGAAATTCAGGAAGACCCGGATGTGGCGGCAATTGTCGAGCGCTATTGGAAACCGATTTCTGCCCGCTATGGCGAAGTGATTGGAAAGGCAACAGGCGATTTCATGGACCGCGGCGACGATTTCACGGCCTATAATCTTCTCGTGGACTCAACCCGTGAAACCTGCAAAACCGAGATCGGAGTCGATTATATGGGTGGGATACGGCCTCAGTTGGTCGAGGGAGATATCGTGCTTGCAGATATAGCAAGCCTAGATCCGTTCAATAATTCCGTTGTTACATTCAAAATAGAGGGTAGTAAGCTGAAAGAGCTTCTGATCAAAATTCGACCTGCTGTTTCAGGAATTCGTTATCGAATTGAAAATGAGAAATTGTTGGAGGCGAGCGTAGGGGGGCAGCTAATTGGGGATGACAGGATCTATACCGGAGCGACCAGTTCGTTTTTCGCCGAATCTTTTTTAAAGGGCATTCAAATAAATGAAACAAAAAGGCGATGGATGGATATCGTTGTGGACTATATTCGAAGGAAGGGGGTAGTGAAGCCGCAGTATGATGGCCGACGCGTAATCATCCCGTAATGATTTATTGGCATAGGAATTTGCGGGA
>CAZCMD010000015.1:32930-49006 GCA_964499695.1 uncultured Desulfatiglans sp. | reverse complement strand
TATGCCCTTATATATCAATTCAATAATCTACTCTGAAATTTCTATCGGCTTTAAATTAGTTGAGGATTTGGAGTCTGCGATGAGCAAAGCCGGTTTTCAATTCCTGGAGATCCCGAAAGAAGCTCTATTTTTAGCGGGAAAAGCTTTTATAAAATATAAGAAAAGGGGAGGTAATAAAATTACACATTTACTTGATTTTTATATTGGCGCACAGGCAGCGGTTCTTGGTTTGGACTTATTAACCAGGGATTTTTCAAGATATCAAACATATTTTCCAACTGTAAGATTAATATCGCCATAACTACCTGATATAAATAGAACTTGTCACTGGTGCAAACCTGAAAATCAGACAAGACAAACCATGGTTTAATTAAACTCATGATTTTCGCTTTGCGAATCGCTTAAATACCCCGTCATCATTTGTGTTACCGATTACAGCGATATAAACAGTATCTTTATCAAAACGATAAATTACCCGATACTCACCGAAATCAAAACGGTAATATCCTGTTTTTCCTGTAAGTTTTCTGGAATCGCCGGGTACCGGGTTTTCCCTGAGGGCAAATATGGTACTTACTACCTGCCTGTATTGTTTTGGCGGTAAGGTCTTTATAGTTTGACCTGCTGCCCGGGTAATATCTATTTTGTATATATGATCAACCATGGGTAAAGAACGCTTCAGAGGCCCTTTTACCTAAATAGCCTTTTTCTTCAGCCTTTTTTGCCTTTGAAGCCCAGTAGGCATCTTCATATGCAAGGAATTTTTCATACATACTACTTGAAATCAAAACGGACTTAATTCTCCCTGATTTTTCAATTACCACAGGGGATGTTTCCGCTGCATCCAGATATTGACCGAGTCTGTTTTTTAATTCTGTGGCAGTTATCTGCATATCAACCTCTCTCTTCAAAATATGCCCATAATAGGCTTTTTAGCTAATTTGGTCAAGAAATAGATTGCAAATTTCTTTAATTTTCACTCTAATCAAACATATCCCATAATATTACTGACAAAATAAATATTGAAAAAACAATAAGTTGCAGCGTATAAAACAAGCGTTTAAAATTTTTACTTTTTTCTAACAAATCCTATTGCATAATCATAGTAAAGTTGATATGAAACCCGCATTTTCCTAGAGAGCTCCTGCTGCGTCAGCAGCTAGATATAATTTTTAATAGCAGTGTTTTTTTGTTTTATCGGTTTACCATTTATTTTTTTAACCTAAAGGAGGATTACAATGTCCAGTGAAAAAAAGATGGAGTCTGTGTACGTGGAAAAGAGGGTTTTTAACCCATCCAAGGAGTTTGTTGATAAGGCCCTTTTGAAAAGCGATGCAGAATACGAAAAAATGTATAAACGATCAATTGATGACCCGGCGGGCTTCTGGGGTGAAATGGCTGAAAAGCATATAGACTGGTTCAAAAAATGGGACGGGCCGGTTGAGAAATATGATTTCAAGGACAATGTCAATGTTGAATACTTCAAGGGTGGCAAGCTCAATATCACATACAACTGCCTTGATCGTCATCTCAAGACCTGGAGAAAGAACAAGGCCGCACTGATCTTCCAGGGAGAACCCCTTGAGGAAACAGTTACATACACCTACCAGCAGCTCCATCGTGAAGTATGTAAATTCGCCAATGTCCTGAAGAGTCTCGGTGTTAAGAAGGGAGACAGGGTATCAATATTCCTTCCGATGATCATGGAACTTCCTGTTGCCATGCTGGCCTGTGCAAGGATCGGCGCCATTCACAGCATAGTGTTCGGCGGATTCAGCGCAGAGGCACTTAAAGATCGTATCCAGGATTGCAAGGCTGAAATCCTGATTACCTGCAACTACGGTTACAGGTCAGGTAAAGTCCTTTCCAGCAAAGCTTCTGCTGATGCAGCGATGAATGTTTGTCCGACCATTAAAAAGTGTGTTGTTGTAAACAGGATAAATAAGGAAACAGAGATGAAGGAAGGCCGTGACCTCTGGTGGCATGAGCTGATGGCAAATGCCTCACCAGTATGCGAGCCGGTTCCAATGGATGCAGAAGATCCTCTGTTTATTCTTTACACAAGCGGAAGTACAGGAAAACCAAAGGGCGTTCTTCATACCACAGCAGGTTACCTGCTCTATACCACAATGACCATGAAGTATGTATTCGACATTAAGGATGAAGACGTCTTCTGGTGTACAGCAGATATAGGCTGGGTAACAGGTCACAGCTACATTGTATATGGTCCTCTCTCTGTTGGCGCAACATCAATAGTATTTGAAAGCGTTCCGAACTATCCGCAGCCTGACCGCTTCTGGGAAGTTGTTGAAAAGTTCGGCGTTAACGTATTCTACACCGCCCCCACTGCAATCAGGGCTATCATGAAGAACGGCGATGACTGGCCGAACAAGAGAGACCTGAGCAGCTTAAGGCTCCTTGGCAGCGTTGGTGAGCCGATCAACCCGGAGGCATGGATGTGGTATTACACTGTTATCGGAAAGGAAAGATGCCCGATAACAGACACATGGTGGCAGACTGAGACAGGCGGACACCTGATAGCCGGTATACCCGGTGCAATGGCAATGAAACCGGGCTCTGCCGGTAAGCCATTCTTCGGAGTTGTGCCTGTTATCCTTAGTGCTGACGGCAGTGAAGCAGACAGCAAGGAAGGCGGCCATCTCTATATCAAAAAATCATGGCCTGGAATGATGAGAACCGTATACGGTGATCCTGACAGGTTCAAGAGCCAGTATTTTGTTCAGAGCCCGGGTCTCTACTTTACAGGTGACGGCGCAAGAAAGGATGAAGACGGCTTCTACTGGCTGCTGGGAAGGGTTGATGACGTTATCAACGTCTCCGGTCACAGGCTTGGTACCGCTGAAGTAGAAAGTGCCCTTGTTGCTCATGAGTCTGTTGCTGAAGCAGCTGTTGTAGGTTACCCGCATGACATCAAGGGACAGGGTATTTATGCATATGTAACTTTGAAGCAGGGTTTCACAGCCTCTGATGAACTCAAGAAGGCGCTTGTTGCCCACATTAGAAAGGAGATCGGCCCGATAGCCTCTCCTGACAAGCTGCATTTTGCTGACGGTCTTCCCAAGACAAGAAGCGGTAAGATCATGAGAAGGATCCTGAGAAAGATAGCAGAAGGCGAGGTAAGTTCTCTTGGTGACACATCAACACTGGCTGAACCGGAGGTTGTAGACAAGCTGGTTTCAGGCAGGCAGTAATATAAACTAACAGGGCTTTGTGCACGATGAATAATTGTGCCAAAGCCCTTTTTGTAAACACAAACATTGCTTTTATAACAGTACCGGAGATTAGCCTTTCCGGTAGATATTCGGTTTCTTTATAATCTTTTACTTTAAGGATTAATTATGCCACAGCAAATTAAAAACAGGGGTTGGATGGTTACATTCAGTGGTACCGGTATAAACCTTGCCCTTGGAATATTGTATGCATGGAGCATCTTTAAGGATGCAATCAAGGTATCCATTGAATCGGCTGCCCCAGGGGCCTTTAACTGGGACATTGCCACCCTGAATGACCCCTACGCTATCTGCTGTCTTGTTTTTGCGTTTTCAATGATACTGGCTGGCAAATGTCAGGATAAATTCGGGCCGCGAATAACCTCCTTTCTTGGTGGAATTCTGGTGGGAATCGGCCTGATATGGATATCAACCACCACCAGTTATATCATCTGGATCCTGGGATTCGGAGTCCTGGCCGGTATAGGGATAGGATTTGGTTACTCAGCTGCCACACCTCCTGCACTTAAATGGTTTCCGCCAAAAAAGACAGGCATGATCGCAGGACTTGTTGTAGCAGGATTCGGGCTGGCTTCAGTTTATATTGCGCCTCTGTCACAGTTTCTCTTAGGCACATATGGTATTCAGAGAGCAATGTTTTTTTACGGTATTGCCTTTCTGATTATTGTATGCCTTCTCTCCCTCATGCTGATAAATCCCCCTGCCGGATATGTCCCTGAAGGCAGTGTCCCTTCTTTGGGCTCAGGTCCGGCAAAGGCAGCGCAGACAAACTTCCTGCCCTCTGATATGCTGAAAACAGGGGTCTTTTACAAGGTCTGGCTCCTTTACTTTATAGGTTCGGGTGCTGGCCTTATGGTAATAGGAAGTGTCGCAAGCATGGCAAAAAAGAGCATGGGAATTTATGCTTTTATTGCTGTAGCTATCATGGCTATAGGAAATGCGGGCGGAAGGATTACAGCCGGTATACTGTCTGATAAAATAGGCAGGAAGGCTACACTTCTTATAATGCTCCTGTTCCAGGCAATCCTAATGTTTGTTGCAATACCTCTTATCAGTTCAGGGACCTCCAACGCCATTTTGATTGTAATAATAGCCACATTTATCGGCTTTAATTATGGGACCAATCTTTCCCTTTTCCCGTCGTTTACAAAGGATGCCTGGGGGCTTAAGAATTTCGGCATCAATTACGGTATCCTTTTTACCGCATGGGGCATAGGCGGATTTGTAATGGGCAGGCTTTCACAGATGCTTCAGGCAAGTTCAGGCAGTTATAACTCTTCATTTATTACAGCAGGTATCCTCCTGATTATTGCGGTGATAGTTGCATTAACCCTGAAGAGTGAAAAACAGCACTAAGGAGAGATCAGAGTTAACAGATCTCCGGAAACCGGATCAAAAGTCCTGTAAAAGCTGTTAAAGGTATTTTTTTTTAACAGCTTTTACAGGTTTATCGCTCAAGAAAAACTCCTTGACAATAAAACATACCAATGGTAGTCAAATACCTTTTTATTAACTCCTTGTTCCGCGGGATGGGGTATATTAATGCATGACCTTGGTTTTACATGAGAATCATGCCTTAATTGCCGGTTTTGCGGGACCAACATTTAAGCCCGAAAGGAGAGTATCTATGAGGCATTATGAAATAATTTACATTGTTAACCCCAATCTGAATGGGGATGAATTTCGCGAAGTGTTAAAAAAATACAGCGATATCATCGTTAATAACAAGGGAGTGGTTATTAAGACCGATGAATGGGGCAAGCAGAGGCTGGCTTACAGAATCAGAAAATTTTATAACGGCGTTTATGTGTATGTTGAATTCTGTGCCATGGCCAATTCAATCGCCGAGCTGGAAAGAAACCTTAAGCTCGATGACAACATCCTGAAATTCCAGACAGTAAAACTCGCAGACAAGGCAGACCCCGAAGAACTTATCAAGAAGGCCCAGGACGCGGTAAAAACAAGAGAGCAGTCCTTAAAGGCAATTGATGATGAAGAGGGGCAGGACTATTATGATCAGGAAGAAAGCGAGGTAGAAGATGGAGAGGAATAACAACACCAGGGATAGTAGGGATAGAGATAAGGATAGGGATAGTAAAAAAGGCGGGATGTCATTTCACAGAAGAAAGATCTGCAGATTCTGCGCAGACAGCACTCTGGCGATTGATTATAAAGACCACAAGATGTTAAGGCTGTTTACAACCGAACGCGGGAAAATAGTCCCAAGAAGAATCTCAGGTAACTGCGCCAAACACCAGAGGATGATTACCGTAGAAATAAACAGGGCCCGTTATATAGCGCTGCTGCCCTATACGACAGCAACCTTAAGATAATAGTGGCTTAAAAACCGGACAAACAGGCCGGTTTCCATTTATTTTTAATGGCTGACAGTTAAATTTTTGGAGAAAATCAATGAAAGTTATATTGAAAACAGAAATAGATTCATTGGGTCTTGAAGGAGACACCGTTAATGTGGCAAAAGGTTATGCCCGAAATTACCTTATTCCCAAAGGCTTTGCACTTGAAGCAACCAATCAGAATAAAAAATTGATTGAGATGCAGAAGAAAAAAATAGATGAACGCAGACTCAAGGCACAGGAAGCCGCTGAAAAGGTCAGAGACCTTATCAATGAAAAGGTTATCAAAATTTTCCAGAAGGCCGGCGACGAGGACAAGCTTTACGGTTCTGTCACCACAATGGATATAGCCGAATCACTTGAAAAGGAAGGCATCTCCATTGACAGAAGAAAGATGGTTCTAGAAAAGCCAATAAAGACCCTTGGGGAATATGAAGTTACTATAAAGCTCCACCCGAAGGTAGCAGCAAAACTCAAGGTAACAGTAGAAGCAGAGGGATAATATTTTCCTCCAGGGTTTTACCGGGGATCACATCTATATGAGTCAGGCAAAAGAGAAGGCAACCCCTTCATTAGTCAAGGTTCCGCCCCATAACATTGAGGCGGAACAGTCTATCTTAGGAGGGGTCCTGATCAATAATGAAGCCATGAACCAGATCATGGACATCCTCACCCCTGAATGCTTTTACCGTGAGGCCCACACCCTGATCTTCCAGGGGATGATAGACCTTTACAACAATAACGAACCGATTGATCTTATTACACTTTCTCAGCATCTTACCCAGAAAGAAAATTTAGAAAAGGCAGGGGGCATGGATTACCTTACCTCCCTTGTTGAGGCTGTTTCAACCTCAGCAGGGATCGAGTATCATGCTGAGATTGTACATGACAGGTACGTACGCAGAAAACTCCTTTCCGAGTGTTCCACAATCAGTGAATCATGCCTCCAGAACTGGCATACCACAGAAGAACTGCTCGATATGGCGGAGCAGTCTATCTTTGACATTGCAGAAGAAAAGATCAGTGAAGGCTTTTCTCCAATGAAAAGCGTTATCTATGAAAGCTTCAAGAAACTGGAAAGCGTAACAGCAGATGATGGGTTTATTACAGGGGTCACTACAGGTTTCATAGAGTTCGATAAACTAACCGCCGGTCTCCAGCCATCGGATCTGGTAATCATTGCAGCCAGGCCCAGTATGGGTAAAACCGCCTTTGCCCTCAATATTGGCTATAACGCTGCGCTGAAGACTAAAAAAGGGGTGGCAGTATTTTCACTTGAGATGTCAAAGATGCAGCTTGGCATGAGGCTCTTAGGTTTTGAGGCACAGATAGATGCATCAAAACTGCGAACAGGCACTTTAAGGGATAAAGACTGGGCAAACCTGACCCACGCTGCCGGTGTTTTATCGGAGTTGCCTCTTTTTATAGATGATACATCAGGCATAAGCGTTCTGGATATGAAGGCAAAGTGCCGGAGGCTCCTCAAAAAGACCAGCCTGAGTATGGTAATTGTAGACTATATTCAACTGGTGCAGGGGAGATCAAAGGTTGAATCAAGACAGATTGAGATATCTGAAATATCCCGTGCGTTTAAGGCCCTTGCAAAAGATCTAAACGTCCCTGTTGTAGTGCTCTCACAGTTAAACAGAAAGGTTGAAGACCGGCCCAATAAGAGGCCCCAGATAGCAGACCTGAGGGAGAGTGGTGCCATTGAACAGGATGCGGATATCATAGTCTTCATATACAGGGATGAAGTTTACCACGGCACCACAGATGAGAATAAAAACATTGCCGAAATTATTATCGCCAAACAGAGAAACGGCCCAACCGGGGCCTTCAGGCTGACATTCCAGAAGGAGTTTACCCGGTTCAGGGATTATGTTGGGGAGAATAATTACTATCAGGAGGTGTAGTCCATAAAGGATTCAGGGAATATATCCGGTTTATTAAAACAAAAATAAAGGATGATATAGCAGCAAAAAATATTTCTTGAATTTCAAAATAGGAAGGTTTATAGTTTCTCAAATTTTTTTAAGCCCCTTATGATCAGAAAGGGGTGTTGTTTCGTACTGAGGGTAAGTTTTACAGCCAGAGTGGCATCCTGAGGTTTTGAAACAGTAACGTTAACTTGAAAGGAGGATGTCATTATGGCAAACGGAACCGTTAAATGGTTTAGTGACAAAAAGGGCTTTGGTTTTATTGAGCTCGAAGATGGCAGTGGGGATGTATTCGTACATCATTCAGCCATAAACATGGAAGGTTTTAAGAGCCTCGATGAGGGCGACAAGGTAACCCTGGAAATCGAGCAGGGAAAACGTGGCCCATCGGCAAAGAACGTTACCAAGCTGTAAAAAAGCAAACCTATTTCAGAGGCATCCTGACACCAAAGGTGTCAGGATGCCTTTTTTTAGTCCGGGTAAAATATGAATGAAAATGATATAGACCGTACTCCGGTCGCAAAAGACATAATTACAGTATGTTCCAGATGCAATCTTGAGCTGAATCATATTGTAGTAAGACACAACGCCAAGGGTATTGTAGACCGTGTAAAATGCCACACATGCGGGTTTGAACATAAATACAAACCTGCTAAAAAGCAGACTGATGCAGCACCAAAAAGAAAATCCCCTGTCAGAAAAAAATCTGCTGAAAAGGAATATGAGGCATTGATGGAAAAATACGCCGATCAGGTACCGGTTCCATACAGCATGCAGTCCTTATACAGCGAGGGTAGTTTTATAGATCACAAGACCTTTGGAAAGGGTTTTGTGACCGGATTATCCTTTGAACGTATAGAGGTGCTTTTTCAGACCGGCGTAAAGACCCTGGCTGCGGGTAAAAAGTAATTAGCACAGCAGAATTGGGTGCGATAAGACATCCATGTTAAGTATCATCATGAAGATGCTCCGTTACCGCTGACTTATTACTGATATTTATCCGGACGCAGGCTGCCTGAAGTCTTGTAAATGCGAACACCCCGATGATTACAGTAGGGATAAAAAAGAGCGCATGGAGCAGGGTAGCAGCGGAAAGCCCGGCTTCAGCGGATATCCCTAATACTATATAGGCGTACTGCCCAGCAAGGTGGTATGCCCCTATAAAACCAGGCGCTGAGGGGACAGCAACTCCGACAAAGAGAAATCCCAGAATTATAAAAGTTGTCACAAAGGGAAGCCTGATACCTGTTGCAATACCTACAAGCTGGATCTGCAACAGGGATAATCCCCACAGCATAAGTGACCATAAAAATGCCATCAATAATGGCCTGCTCCCTTTAACAGGTGAGAGCCCCAGAAAAAAATTTTCAAGGATCAGGTTGATTTTCTTTCTTACTGCATCAGAAAACATGAAGAAGATCTTGTCTGATACCCTTTGAAAGATACCCGGCCTTCGCCTTATCACTGCAATAAACATGATCACAAAGATAAATCCGCAGAAAAAGATGAAGATGCTCCACCGGAGGCGTTTGATGATATAACTGTATTCAGGGGGAAAGGTTGTACCTACAAGGCCAACAACGATAATAATAAGCATGATAAGCCCATCGAACAGACGTTCGATAACAATGGTGCCGAATACCGCACTTTTGCTTATCTCTTCTATCTGGCCAAGGGCGTTGGCCCTTACAAGCTCACCAAGCCTTGCCGGTAGCACACAATTGGCTGCAAACCCTGTAAATATTGAAAGAAGTCTGTTTTTAAAACCGGTCTTCTTTATATGAGATAAAAACAGCTCCCAGCGCAGGGTGCGTATTAAATACTGGATAATGGTTATCAGGGCGGCAGGTAAAAGGATAATATAATCTGATGATGCTATTATTCTGCCTGTTTTCCATATATCTACCTGGCGAAAGGCCAGATAAAGAAACAGGGCGCTTAACAAGAGCCCTGTCCAAAGCTTCCAGTTAATTTTGTTGAGCGGCCTTTTATTTTCCATTCATTTCCAGGATTTTTCTTGCGTTGATTACATCCTTTTCTATCTGCCTAATAAGCTCATCCTTGTTGCTGAATTTTATCTCATCCCTCAGCCGGTCAACAAATCTTATTGCCAGTTTTTCGCCGACAATATCACCGCTGAAATCCAGGATATGGGTCTCGATAGAAAGTGATTCCCCTTCAAATGTCGGATTTACACCTATGTTGCATACACCGTTATATTCCCGGTCTTTTACGATTACCTTTACCGCATACACACCTACGCCTGGGATAATCTCCTTAAAAGGGGCAAGATTGGCAGTTGGGAAACCAAGCAGGCTGCCACCCCTTCCCATGCCGGTTTTTACAATACCAGTAATCTGATGATCTCGCCCCAAAAGCCTCTTTGCCTCAGCAAGATCGCCTCCCTGAATCAGGTTTCTTATGGAGGTGCTTGATATAAGGGTTCCATTAAGGTAAACAGGTTCAACAACATGCACCTTGAAACCAAGCTCGTCACCCATCATTTTCAAGAACTCTTTATTCCCTTTCCTGCCTGCTCCGAAGCTGTAGTCATATCCGACAACGATTTCTTTAATACCTATCCTTTTAACCAGCAGCTCCCGCACAAAATCATTGGCGGTGATTGCGGCAAATTCTAAAGTAAAGGGGATACAGAGTATCACATCAATTTTAGCGGCCAGGATCAGTTGAATTTTTTGTTCAAGGGGGGTGATCAGCTTGGGCTCATTTCTGTGTCTTACCACCTTCAAGGGATGAGGCTCAAATGTCATCACAACAGACTGCCCGTTAATACCCTGCGCAAGCTTGTTTACCTTTTCAAAAAGGGTAAGATGCCCTCTATGAACTCCGTCAAAATTCCCTATGGTAAGCACCGGGTTTATTAATGGTTTTTTAAGCTCCCCCAGATCAGTAATAACAGTCATTATCTTTTTATTTATTCCTTCATTATCTTTAAATGCTTGTCCTGCCTGAAACCGCGCCGGATACCTTACCGGTTAATAATTTGCACAGGTAATAAACTTCCCCTGTCACGACTTATTTGTTGACAGAAATCATGCGATACTATAAATAAAGCGAGAAAATATCAACCCAAATAATATGCCGAAGTGGTGGAATTGGTAGACACGCTAGGTTCAGGGTCTAGTGGGGGTTCCCCCGTAGGAGTTCAAGTCTCCTCTTCGGCACCATCCAAAAATATAAGCCGTAATCTTGACAGGTTACGGCTTTTTTTATTTGTGCCGGCTGCGGCTTAATGAGGAATCACATTCAAATAAGCCCATCAATTGCTCCGGATTTTTGCTGTTTATTATCCATAAATCACCTTTGGTATCTTTCATTGTTTTATAGAACACAGGGTCAACAATATCTGTCTCTTTTAACCTTTCGATGTCAACAGGTAATCTGTAATCCGTGTTCTGGCCCTTTTCGTTTGGCATATCCTTACTCTTAACAAGCACAAGCCTTTCTGCCTTTATATATCCGGCGATCCATGCAGCGATTGAATCGGATGTAACATCCCATGAATGGGGAAGGGGGTCCATTGTTTTGATCAGGAGATATGGGAGAAGTACAACAGGGACTAGTTTACCTGAATATTTCATTGATTCATCTATATTTTCCAGGGGGATACTTCCGGGGATCAGTGACGATAACAGGTAACCATACTGGTTCATGGCAAGGATGGCCATCCAGTGGGCAGTGTCCTGATCAATATTGTATTTTTCACTGATAATCCTTACCTTATCTGCAAAAACACCACCACCAGGGATTATCAGAATTCTATGTCTCTTACCAATATCCGATAGTCTTCCGCAGAGATCGGTAAGATTATTTCCTTTGAGAAGACTTCCCCCTATCTTGATAACTGTATCTGTCACACTATTTGTTCCTGATAAAATGGTTCAATAAATAGGTTACAGCAAAGGCAGGTAAGCAGTTGTGGTTATCTTTTGTTTCCCAGTGTATGACATCCTGGATGCCAATAGATCTTGCTGCCCTTTCAGCAAGAAAGGCCCCTGTACCTGTTACAACAGCAGGTATAATAAAAGGAAACGCTGTTCTGGCAAGGACATTTAATATTGCCTCAGAAATCTGTTCTGTCTGTTTCTGACTCAGGTATAGAGCCATATTGACTATTTCATCTGTTGTAAGCATTTCAGTATCGGCGCATATGAGTCTTGCAAGCCGTGCCCTTGCATCTTTAATTGTCTTTTGTCTTTTATCGGGTGTGGGACAGGAGTATGTACCAGCTGAGATATCCCCGAGGATGAGATATACATCAGCCATGATTGTAAAATGTTCAGCCGCAATCGAGCACTCATTATCACGTACAGGGACAGTGTGGACAATGGCATTTGGATTGGTTCGGAGGACCCCGGAGTAAACTAGTTCGCTGTTGATCAACCTGCCAGTGTCTGTCTGCTCATGACAGATGATCTTCCCCTCTTTTATTGGGATAATATCAGTTGTTGTGCTGCCGATATCGATGAGGATGCAGTTGTTGTAAAGATTTGCAATATATTTGGCGCTAGCCAACCAGTTGGTAGCAGCACACATAAGCGGTTTTTCATCCGCTTCCAGGAAATTATAAAAACCGCCTTCAAGATTAAAAATATAGACCGGTGAGTAGCCAAAAGCCTTTTGAAGCGCGCTCAGTATAAAGTGAATTCCCTCTCTTTTGGTAACGAAGGCATCAGAGAGTTCTGCAGTTATAGTTACCCCGTGGGCTTCTTCTGTTTTGATTGTAAGGGTTTGCCCGGCTGTTTTAAGCTGATCAGCAAGCTCAGATGGGTTATGCCATATTTCTAAGGGTATGCTTACAGCCTTAATAACCCTGGCCCTGTTTCCGTGCAATTCAGCGCGGACAGCCTTGATATTTACCCCGCCGATGTCCCAGCCGTTTATTATCGTTGCAGACCTCATGTTTTCCCTTTTTTAAAGGGAGATACTACCACATCAGAAGGTAATTTGTACATGGCGCAGATTTTTTGTCAGGCATGATCTTGCTTAAAAGAGAAAGAGAGTGAGATGTGATGTGTACTGGTAAATTGACAATAAACAATAATTTCAATATGGTTTTTAAACGAAGATTTTCCACCGCGAAGAAAGCTGAGTCCTCCGAGATTTGACTGAAAATGTCTTCTCTGTGCCCTCTGTGCACTCTGTGGTGAATGTCTTTGGCATTTTATCTGTCCCTGAAAAGTAGGAGGTATCCTCACATGAAAAATACAGTATCAAGATCAGTCACATTTATTTCTCTTTATTTAATACTCACTGTTTTATCCTTTACCGCCTGCGGCCCGAAGTGGGCCGAGACTGAAAAGGACGGTGTTAAAGTCGTTACCAATATGGGCGGGCAAACCCTCGGGTATGCTTCATCCTCCGGCATAAAGATATTGACTATTGAGAGGCTTGCCTTCAAGGACCTCAACAAAAACGGGGCGCTTGACCCATATGAAGACTGGAGATTGTCCGTAGATGAGAGGGCAAAAGACCTTGCCTCAAAGATGTCCGTTTATCAGATAGCCGGGCTGATGCTCTATAGCGCTCATCAGAGGATACCGGGTGGTGGTATTTATCAGGGTGACACATACGGTGGAAAGCCATACAAGGAAAGCGGTGCAAAACCATATGACCTCTCTGATGGTCAAAAGGATTTTCTTGTAAATGATAACGTAAGGCATGTCTTAATAACCAGTGTAGAAAACCCTGAGGCAGCAGCAAGGTGGAACAATAACGCACAGGCATTAAGTGAAGGTCTTGTTCTTGGCATTCCCATAAATACGAGCAGTGATCCCAGACATGAGGCGGCCTCTGATGCGGAGTATACTCTTGGTGCCGGAGGTGAGATATCAAGGTGGCCCGGCGCTATAGGGCTCGCAGCCACATTTGACCCGGCCCTGGTAAAAAGGTTCGGTGAGATTGCCTCTATAGAATACCGGGCACTGGGGATAACCACGGCCTTATCGCCGCAGATAGATATTGCAACAGACCCCAGGTGGTATCGTTTTAAAGGCACATTCGGGCCTGACCCTGCGTTATCAACCGACATGGCTAGAGCCTATATTGACGGGTTTCAGACCTCATCAGTAGAGAAGGTTATAAGAGATGGCTGGGGTTATGAGAGTGTAAATGCAATGGCAAAACACTGGCCCGGAGGAGGGTCAGGTGAAGGTGGCCGCGACGCCCATTTCGGGTTTGGCAAATTTGCAGTATACCCCAACAGCAATATCCAGACACATATGGATGTCTTTATCAACGGGGCTTTTAAACTTGCAGGGGGAACAAAAGCCGCATCAGCCATCATGCCCTATTACACCATATCCTTTAACCAGAATCCTGAAGGAGAAAATGTGGGCAATGCCTTCAGCAGGTATTTTATTACCGATCTCTTAAGAAATAAATATGGTTTTGATGGTGTGGTCTGCACAGACTGGGGTGTTACGCGTGATGATGCAGGCATGGCTGTTTTCGGGCAGACACCATGGGGTGTTGAAAACCTTTCTGTAGCTGAACGGCATTATAAAGTCCTTATGGCAGGAGGCGATCAGTTTGGAGGCAACAATGATGCCGGCCCTGTTATTGAGGCATATGAGATAGGTGTGAAGGAGTTTGGTGAAGAAATTATGCGTAAACGCTTTGAAACATCTGCCATCCGTTTGCTCAGGAATATATTCAGGGTAGGGCTCTTTGAAAACCCCTATCTGGATATAGAAAAAACAAAGGCCACAGTTGGAAAGCCAGAATACATGAAGGCAGGTTATGATGCCCAGGTAAGGTCAGTAGTAATGCTGAAAAATAAAGGGAACATACTTCCCCTGAAAAAGGAAAAGACTATATACATTCCAAAAAGATACATGCCTGAATCGACAGATTTCTGGGGAAATAAAACACCGGGGAGGTGGGAGTATCCCATTAATCCAGCGACTGCAAAGAGATATTTTAATGTAACAGAAAACCCTGATGAGGCAGATGCGGCTATTGTCATGATCAACAGTCCTGATAACGGGTCTACCCAGGGTTACAGCAAAGAGGATGTCGAAAAGGGAGGAAACGGTTTTGTGCCTGTGAGCCTGCAATACGGTGAATACACTGCAACAGAGGCACGCGAGACAAGTATTGCCGGAGACAAACGCACAACGGATGTACTTAACCGGTCCTATAAAGGGAAAACCGTGATTGTGCATAACAGCAGTGATCTTAAACTGGTACAGGATACAAGGTCGGCAATGAAGGATAAGCCGGTAATTGTAATCATAAAGATGTCAAACCCTACTGTTGTAAGGGAATTTGAAAAGGATGTTGATACACTGCTTGTTAACTTTGATGTACAGGACCAGGCCATCCTGGATATTATATCCGGTAACAGTGCGCCGTCAGGTCTTTTACCGTTTCAGATGCCTGCTGATATGGTCACTGTCGAGAAACAAGCTGAAGACCTCCCCTTTGATATTGAGGTGCATGTGGACACAGAAGGTAACAGCTATGATTTCGGGTTTGGCATGAACTGGCAGGGTGTTATCAGGGATAAAAGGACAGAAAGATATTGCGGGAAGCATGATTAATTCGTAGGGGCACGGCGCGCCGTGCCCGATAGAGAACTGTGTTACAGGCACGCTGCGGCGTGCCCCTGTAATACAAAAACTACTCGCTCGTGAACTGGCGTGCAGCAGAGTGTTTAAGTATATAGGGTACGCCGGTCCCAAACAATACATTGATGATTCGTGCCAGAAGCCAGAATGTTACCAGCGGGAGAAGAATGACCTGCATAATAAAAACCGCCACATACAGGTAAGAGAGCCTGAGGAGGTTTGCAACCATGCTCCCCATATTGTTAATCATGGTCTTAAGCGCAGCACCCATATCAGAGGTTTTCCTGCCTACAAAATCAAAACCATTTTTTATGGTTCCAATAACCCCATCAATCTTCGGCATGCTCATATCCTTAAGCCTTTCCATCTCCGGTGACATTATCGTAAGCTCATCCCTGGCCTTTATAATTTGTGGAGAAAAATAACTTTCACTCAGATACAAATTAATGATGGAAGAGGTTGGCAGGCAAAGACGGGCAACTGCGAGTAGAATAATTGATTTGAGCAGTATTCCTCTTATAGCCGAAGACCTTTCCCCCTTAAAAAATGAGACCACGACAAATATGATTATTGTGAAACCGGCAACGGGAGGCATAAAGGCTATGCACAACTCATATGCTATTTTTTGGATACCCAGCGATACTATCGCTGTTATGAGGATATTAGAGGCCCTTTCCGTCATGTCATCTAAAGGATCGAGCACCTGTCCTGCAGCCAGTGACACACCTAAACCTGCCGGTTCTATCTGAATTTGCGATTCCTTTATTACAGATACAGATGCATTAACCACCCTGCAGACACCATAGGCCAGGCCGGCCTTTGTCAACGATTCAGAAAAGTAGGTGTCAGTGGTTTTATCCAGATATGGTAGTTTAAACCCTGGAATCATTAACAGGACAAATGCTGCAACTATAAGAAGGATGGATTTGATAATGGCCG